>NZ_FQUR01000011.1 GCF_900129115.1 Thermoanaerobacter uzonensis DSM 18761
GTAAAGCTTGGGATAGTAAGAGGATATGAAGATAACACTTTCAAGCCAAAAGACAACGCTACAAGAGCAGAGGCAGCAGCTATGCTTTACAGAATCTTAGAGAAAACAGGAAATATATAATAATAACTATATTTACAACTTAGGGAATATTCGCTTTAGACATTGCTATATATTCAAATACAGCTTATAAGTGAGTTTACGGAATCCTTTTGCTCCATGGGATTCCGTAAACTTTTATTGTAAAGGTCTCGATTTCCATTCCTTGAGTTATGGTACTAAGCTTTAAAGATATTTTTTGGCAAATTAAACTATAACTTTCTTAACCTGGTATCGGAAAATCTTGAAAACTTCTTTTATAACGTGAATGAACTTTTGCGGATGTTTGATCACAGAAAGGACATTTTAATAAATTCATCCGTCTAATAATCTTCTTTTCTAATATTTTTATCTATATTATTGTATTTAAATAATAGAGCTTTTGAAGTTTTTTAAACATGGAAAATTTTGGGCTACTTCAAGACTATATTTTATTAATAATGTTTACAATATTAAGTAAACGTATAAAATACTGAGGAAATAGAAGTAATCCTGCAAGGATGCAAACGAAACTGTCCTAAATCAATATTGAAGATTAAAAAGAGGGTTTATATAATTATATTAGAAATTGTCTGACATCTGATGTATCATATAAATTACAAAAGATTTAGGAATATTATATTAAATTATTAAAAGACAAAATAAAAAAGTAAAAAAGTTATATTGAGAAGAACAAAATAAAGGAATTACATTTTAAAGGTGTATACATAAGACAGAAACAGAGTTAAGGAGTGCAAGGGTTATAGCATTAATTAATGACATAAATAGCTCTACTATTTAGCTTAACTTTTTGGGTATAAATCAAAGCCATTTGATTCTGGCAGCTCTACATTTTTCCCCAACGAAAAAATGTAAGTTAACAATTGAATAAAAGGGAAATTGAAGTTATAGAGTTATGTAAACATTTAAATCAAGTAACAGATTTGGCAGTATTAATATTTAAATTTAAATAATAATTATCATCATAGGAATTAAGGATAGTTTAAAAATATATGTAAAAAATTGGACGACGGGGATATAGATTACGAAGAATCTATACAATACCCTAAGAGAGAGAATGGTAGTGGGCATAAAAAAGCTGAATAAATTCAGATAAAAAATAAAATTGAAGTTATTTTTTAAAAAATTGGGCATTATCTTGAACATTGGAGATTGAGTTGTTTAGTGCTGATTTTCATAGGAGTTTCTCCATTTTTATAACTTGGTTCTTTATAAAAGATTCGACGAAAGTGGAGGAATTCCTTTGAAAATATATAGCAGAATCCCTTAATCCATAAGGATTTTGGGATTCTGCAAAGACCTAAAAATATAATTAATTAGGAGGGAAAATATGGAACGGATTAAAAAAATTGTTTCACTGCTTTTAATTGTTGCTATAGTATTTTTCCAACTACCAATGATAGCCCAAGCAGAGAATAGTATTAGCAATACAGTAGTTGCAACAGTTGTTGATATTCAAAAATATGGAAATCTTGTGATGGATGTTAAACCTAAAGCTCTTTACGATGCGGGATTCGAATTAGGTGATATTCTTAAGGTTACGGTGAATGATAATATAATCGAAATGCCTTTCTGTACATCTTATAGTGATGTGGATGTAGGAAACCCTTTAGTACGTGATGACCAGACAAATAATTTGCTTATAATAGCAATTAACATGGGTAACTTTGCTGCTAAATACAATGTCAAAGTTGGTGATAAAGTATCCTTCTCATTAGCAGAAAAAGGGGGATACCTTGCCCAATATCAAATCCATAAATTGACGCGCACAAATGTACGTTCTGACTATGCAACTGACTCTATATTTGCTAATTTCCGAAGTATTACAACTACTGGAATTAAACCTGGTATTTTGTACAGAAGTAGTAGTCCGATAGATAATGAGATAGGTCGTGCAGCTTATGCAGAGAGACTTGTTGAGGCTGTTGGAATAAATACAGTGATTAATACTTCTGATTCAGATGAAGAAATTAAAAATTATTTATCATTAGATGGAGATAGTGCTAGTTATTACAAATCACTTTATGATAATGGCAAGGTTATAGCTCTAAATATGGGAGTCGATTTCTCAGCAAAAGATTTTGAGCAAAAATTAGCTGAAGGACTTCGTTTCATGATAAATAACGATGGGCCTTATCTCATTCACTGTGTGGAAGGCAAAGACCGTACAGGTTTTGTATCTGCAGTACTAGAAGCTTTAATGGGAGCGACGTTAGATGAAATAATTGCTGATTACATGATTTCTTATGAAAACTATTATGGAGTTAAAGAGAATAGTGAACAATATAAAACAATAGCTAATAGTACTATAGTGCCAGAGTTAACTACAATTGTTTGTGGTCTGCCGAAGGGAAGCGATATTTCAAAGGTTGACCTTGCAACAGCTTCAGAAAATTATCTTAAAAAAATTGGTTTAACTTCGGATGAAATTGCAGCTATTAAAGCAAAACTTTCAGGTAATCCCATCTATAAAACTCCAAATGTGTCAGGTGTGGTTATGAAAATAGACAAATATGGACATCCAGTTACCAATATAACAATTGATGATTTTAATAAATTAGGATTTAAATTTGGTGATATGGTAACAGTTGTATTTGATAACGGTTTTGTACTTGAGGCACCTTACTTAGATGGTTACTTTGTAAGCATTGGGGACCCTGTCGTTATTGCATATCCTGGAGATACTTATATAACAATAGCTCTTAACTACGTAAGACTAGATACCATTGCTCATGTAAAAGCAGGAGACAAATTTACAATTATGCTTAGCCAACCAAAAGGCTATCTTGCCCAATACGAGGCCAATAAATTAACGAGGACCAATAACCGTGCAGACTATTCCTCAGATGAGGTATTTGCAAACTTCCGCAATATTGCAGTCGGTAATATTGCCAAAGGTATACTTTATCGTAGTTCCAGTCCAATAAACAATGTCCTTGGACGTGCTCCATATGCATGCAAACTCATGAAGGAAGCTAACATAAATACGGTTATTAATCTTTCTGATTCACCTCAGGAGATTAATACTTACCTTGCAAAAAATCTGTGTCCATACTATGCAGATCTTTATAAAGAAGGGCATGTTATAGCTCTGAATATGGGACTTGATGTTACAAGCGATGATTTTAAAGTAAAGCTTGTTAAAGGTCTTGAATTTATGGCAGAAAACAAAGGACCTTATCTTATACATTGTACAGAAGGAAAAGACCGTACAGGTATTGTGGCAGCATTACTTGAAGCTTTAATGGGTGCATCAAAGGACGAGATTGTTGATGACTATATGCAAAGTTTTACCGACTATTATGGTGTTCAGAAAGGGACTGAAAAATACAATTTAATTGCTCAGCAAAATATACTTAAGATACTTAAAATTATTGCAAAAGCTGATAATTTAGATAAAGTAGACCTTGCAGCATCTGCATACAATTACCTTATTTCGGCAGGTATGACACCTGAACAAATTAATATGCTAAAAGTTAATCTTTCAACACCAGTGCAAGAGAAAACAAAAGTACCTTCGACTTCACAACCAGAGCCACAAAAAACATCGGCAACAACTTACAATTACGGAATTGTCACAGCATCAACACTCAATGTGAGAGAAGGCGCAGGGCTTGGATATAAGGTAATAGGAGTGCTTCCTGCAGGTAAAGTTGTTACACTGCTTGAAGAAGTAAATGGATGGTATAAGATTGACTACAATGGAAAAACAGGATATATTTACAGTAAGTATGTTGCTGCAACTCCGAATCCATCAAATGTTGTTGTGCTAAAGGCTGTTAAGGTCACTGCTAAGAGTGGACTAAATGTAAGAGTAAGCAATTCTATCAATGCGAGAAAGATAGGAGCAGTGCCATACGGAACGAAGCTTAAAGTGGTTGGAGAGTACAACGGATGGTATCAAGTACTCTACAATGGCGGATTTGGATATGTATATGGAAAATATACAAAATAATCTAAAGGGAGTGGTTTTCCACTCCCTTTAGATTATAACAAAATGCCAGGGAATCGTTATAATAAAAAGGACTTCTTTATTTGGAATTTTGAAAGAAATTTTAGCTAAATACATACGTTTCTGTTTTCTGACGTAGAAAAAAGAAACTTAACTTTTGCTTTGTTAACAAACTTATGATGCGCCCTAATGGGCGCTTTCTTTTTATTTTATTATTATGGATAATTTTTAATAATTCTTACCTTTCGTGATAATATATATTTTCATTTTTGCCTATCAGTAATCGATATTTTTTTAACAATGTCCGCTTTATGTGGACAAATGTATTTTTTACTATTGCATTTTTTACTTTATTGATTTATCATATTAAATATATATCTAGTAACAGGGAGTGATAAGATGAAAGAAATGTTATTGATGACACCGGGGCCTACAATGGTACCGGAAGAGGTAAAAAAAGTAGCTGGTGCACAGCCATTACACCATAGAACAGAAGAATTTTATGAATTATTTTCTAATCTCAATAAAAATTTAAAAGAAATATTTAAAACTAAAAATGAAGTTATAACTTTGACCTCATCAGGAACGGGTGGAATGGAAGCTGTCATTGCGAATCTTTTTTCCATTGGTGATAAAGTATTAGTAGCCAGTATAGGTTATTTCGGAGAAAGATTTTATGATATAGCAAAAGCTTATGGCCTTGATGCAGAGCTTTATGATTTTGGTTGGGGAAAGGCGGTAGACCTTAACGTATTAGAGGACAAATTAAGAAATGGTAATTACAAAGCTCTTTTAGTTACTCATAATGAAACTTCTACAGGAGTTACAAATAATGTAAAAGAAATTGCAAAAATTGCTAATATGTATGGCGTGGTAGTCATCGTTGATGCTGTGAGTTCTTTAGGCGGCATACCACTTGAAATGGACGAATGGGGTATTGATGCAGTAATAACTTGTTCTCAAAAATGCCTTATGTCGCCTCCTGGACTGAGCTTTGTCGCTTTAAGTGAAAGAGCATGGAAAATAGCGGAAACTTCTAATCTTCCAAAATATTATTTTAACTTGAAAAAAGCAAAAGAAGGAGTTTTAAAACCCAATCCTGATACTCCTGCTACTCCTGCTGTCTCTACAATAATGGCTGTAGCAAAAGCGACAAACATAATTTTGGAATTTGGACTGGATAATGTATACAAAAGGCAAGCCACCTATGGGAAAAGAGTAAGAGAATACGTAAAGAATTTGGGATTAGAACTGCTGCCGGAAGAGGACATAGCTTCTGATTTAATAACTGCTATAAAAGTTCCTGAAAAGTACAAAGCATCAGAGATTATAAATCACATGAAGGAAAAACATGGAATATTGATAACAGGAGGACAAGGACCTTTAAAAGGTAAAATCATAAGAATAGGTCACATGGGTTATGTTACTGAAGAAATGCTTGCTAAAACTCTTGAAGCGTTGAAAGACGCAATAGAGGGGTAAGGAGGGATATAACTTGAGGATAATTGTCACAGAGAAAATATCAGAAAATGGCATTGAATATCTAAAAAAACACGCTGACGTGGACGTGAAAACTAATATTTCAAGAGATGAGCTTTTAGAAACTATTAAAGATTATGACGCCATTATTGTCAGAAGTGCTACAAAAGTAGATAGAGAACTTATCGAAAAAGGTGAAAAATTAAAAGTCATAGGTCGTGCGGGAAATGGCGTTGACAATATTGATGTAACAGCAGCTACTGAAAAAGGAATTCTTGTTGTAAATACTCCTGCTGGAAATACTGTAGCTGCTGCGGAATTGACCATTGGCCTTATGCTGGCTATAGCCAGAAATATACCGCAGGCATATCACGCTGGTATTAATGGGGATTTTAGAAGGGATAAATTCAAAGGCGTTGAATTGAACGGAAAAACTGTCGGTGTAATAGGATTAGGAAGAATTGGTTCTCTTGTGGCGTCTAGACTTGCAGCATTTAATATGAGAGTAATTGCATATGACCCCTATATGCCAGATGAACGTTTTGAAAAGTACGGTGTGGAAAAAGTTACTTTAGATGAATTGCTTCAGCAATCAGACTTTATAACAATTCACCTCCCAAAAACGGAAGAGACCAAAAAAATGCTCAGTGAAAAAGAGTTCAAAAAAATGAAAAAGGGAGTTAGAATAGTAAATGCTGCACGAGGAGGCATCATTGATGAAAAAGCCCTTTACAATGCCATTAAAGAGGGCATTGTAGCGGCAGCAGGATTAGACGTTCTTGAAGTAGAACCTAAATATAATGTAGAACAACAAGATTTTAACAATCCACTTCTTGAACTGCCAAATGTCGTTTTTACGCCTCATATTGGAGCTTCAACTTATGAAGCGCAAGAAAACATAGGCATATCCATTGCTCAAGAAGTAATCTCGGCTTTAAACGGTAATCTGTACGGAAATATAGTAAATTTACCCGGGGTAAAATCCGACGAATTTTCACAGCTCAAACCTTATATGAAATTGGCTGAAGCCATGGGCGCATTTTATTATCAAATAAATGATACTCCTGTTAGATTGGTTGAAGTGATATATAGAGGAGAAATTTCAAAAACTAATACAGATATTGTTACTCTCTATGCTCTTAAAGGCTTTTTAAAGCCTGTATTAGAGGAGGATGTGAGTGTTGTAAATGCAAAATTAAGGGCAAAAGAAATGGGAATAGAAGTTGTAGAGGGTAAAATCGAAGAAATAAACCACTATTCAAGCCTTATCATTCTCAAGATTACAGATACCAATGGCAAAACAACACAATTTGCAGGAACCACATATGGAGAAGAAGTGAGAATTGTAGAGTATATGGGACATAAAGTAAATTTTGAACCTACGGAGTACATGCTATTTGTCAAGAATAAAGACATACCGGGGGTTATAGGTCACATAGGGAATGTGTTAGGAGACTTTGGCATAAACATTTCTACCATGCAAGTAAGCCCAAATAAAAATGATGGAACCGCATTAATGATTGTAAGCACAGACAAAGAAATTCCTGATGAAGCAGTAGAGTCTCTAAATAAATTAAATAGCATAATAAAAGCAAGAGCGGTTAAAGGATTGATATAGAGATATGGGTTGTTGTCAGAATATTATAAAGATGATATAATATATGTAAAGTAAATTTTATTAAGGTGATAAAAATGCAAAATAGTAGCATTATAAAAAAATTAAATGAAATTATAGATTCTTTAACGGAGAAGGAAATTGCTGAAGTGATTGACTTTGCTGAGTATCTTAAAGAGAAAAAAAAGAAAGAGCTTATAAAAAAATTTAACGATTGGGATAAATCTTTAGAAGTAGAACAAATGACCCATGAAGAGGAAAAATTGTTAAAAGAAAGCGAGGGAGAATATATAACTTTAGAAGAAGCAAAGAAGGCATTAGGGATAGAGGATAATGGGATATAAAATTATAATTGACAAAAAAGTGTTAAAAGAGTTAAAAAAACGTGATAAGAAAACAGTCAGAAGAATTGTAGACGCTATTAGTAAGTTGCCTTTTGAGGGAGATATAAAAAAACTAAAAACATCTAAAAAGGAGCGTTTATATAGGTTAAGAGTTGGAGACTATAGATTGATTTTTGAGATTGACAACGTAGATTTTGCTATTAAAGTGAAAGCTTTTGATACAAGAGGAGGTATATATAAATAAATGAAAAAAGGGGCAAGGTCTTTCTTGCTCCTTTTAGATATTATAGGGCAGTTTTTTTCTCCCTTCAAAATAATAAAGAGTATTTATCCCGTATGATTTTACGTAAGCATAAGCTTTGTCAAAATCTCTTGCCACATCGTAAGGATTATGGGCATCAGAATTTACTACAATAGGTATATTATATCTCTTGATCATTCCCATTATTTCTTTTGAAGGGTATATTTCCCCAACAGGCTTTCTAAAGCCTGCAGTAGAAACTTCAATTACTATACCTGTTTTAGAGATTTCCTCAATATTCCGATTTATCTTGTCAAAAGTATAAGGCTTTGCCCTAAATCCAAAAATTTTTACAAGGTCAATATGTGCTATAATATCGAACAGACCTGTTTTAGCCATTTTTTCAATTATATTAAAATACTCAAGATAAACCTCATCAATATCACGCCTTTTCCATTCTTCTATAGATTCTTCAAGGTCTATTCCCCAATCTTCAAGCCAATGAACAGACCCTATAACATAATCCCATGGATAAGGTTCAAGAAATTCTTTCAATTCTTTTTCTTTTCCGGGGAAGTAGTCTGCCTCTATACCTAATTTTACAGGTAATCCCATTGCTTTTGCTTCCTGTATCAATTCAACATAATTAGAAATGCTTTGGTCCATGTAAGTTTTTATCCATTTTCCTCTAAAACCATCACTTTTATAAGCATTATATGCTTCTTTAAATCTATGTCCGTGTTCAGAAATGCCAATCTCAACTAGACCTTTACTTAAACCAGAATCTATAAACTTCTTAAGCCATTCTATAGTATAAGGGCCGTTTTCTATGTGGACGTGATAATCTGCAGCCATATTTTTCCTCCTTTTCAACAATATAAAACTTTAAAATTTTAATATCTTACAACATTATAATATTTTGCAAAAACTAATGCAATTTGTGTTATAATAATTTAAAGTGATTGATTTAATTTGTGAGGTGAGATGTTTTATCCTCTTTACAATCACTTTAAAATCCTATATAATAAATAAGTATTTATTTTTACGAGGTGCTTTTTTATGAACTGGCGGGATGACAAAAATTTAAAAGAATTTATTTAAACTTAAAGGGATACGAGTCTCTATTTTTCCAAAATAGAGATTTTTTTATGGGTTATAAACTATTAAAAGTCAGTTTAAAAAAACGATAATACACTTAAGAGGTGAGATGATGGCGAAATATATTTTTGTAACAGGAGGAGTTGTGTCTTCCTTAGGCAAAGGCATAACTGCTGCATCACTTGGTAGGCTTTTAAAAAGTCGTGGCATATCAGTTGCTGTTCAAAAATTTGACCCTTATATAAACATAGACCCTGGTACCATGAGTCCATACCAACATGGTGAAGTTTTTGTTACAGAAGATGGGGCGGAGACAGACTTAGACCTTGGTCATTATGAGAGGTTTATAGACATTAACCTTACCAAAAATAGCAATGTAACTGCAGGTAAAGTGTACTGGACTGTCATCACAAAAGAGAGAAAAGGGGATTATCTTGGTGCCACAGTTCAAGTAATACCTCACATAACGAACGAAATTAAAGAAAGAGTATACAGAGTTGCAAAAGAAAAAAATGTGGACGTAGTAATAACAGAAATTGGTGGTACAGTAGGAGACATAGAAAGCCTTCCTTTCCTTGAAGCTATAAGACAAGTGGCAATTGAACAAGGAAGAGAAAATGTCATGTTTATTCATGTGACATTAGTACCTCATCTCGGAAAGACGGGAGAATTAAAAACAAAACCTACTCAACACAGCGTAAAAGAACTGCGTTCAATAGGTATTCAACCCGATATGATTGTATGCAGAACAGAACTTCCTCTTACGCAAGATTTAAAAGAAAAAATTGCACTCTTTTGTAACGTAAGCGTAGAAGCTGTCATAGAAAATAGGGATGTAGAATCAATTTATCAAGTGCCTTTGGAACTAGAGAGGCAAAAAGTAGACGAATACGTGTTAAAAAGGTTGAATTTGCCTATTGGAGAATCGGACTTAAAAGAATGGAGAGAATACGTGGAAAGAGAAAAGAACCCCACAAGACAGGTAGAAGTAGCTTTGGTGGGAAAATACGTTGACCTTCATGATGCTTATATAAGTGTTGTAGAAGCATTAAAACATGCGGGAGTTTATCATAGAGCTGCTGTGAATATAAGGTGGGTAAATGCTGAGCATGTAAATGATGAGACAGTGGAAAAACTTTTAAAAGGAGCAGACGGTATATTAGTGCCGGGAGGATTTGGTGATAGAGGCATTGAAGGCAAAATAAGAGCTATCCAGTATGCAAGGGAGAACAAAATTCCTTACCTTGGATTGTGCCTTGGGATGCAGTGTGCTGTAATAGAATTTGCGAGAAATGTAGCAGGACTAAAAGGAGCTAATTCTACAGAGTTTGACCCGGATACTTCCCATCCTGTAATAGACCTCATGCCTGAACAAAAAGACATAGATGAAAAAGGCGGTACAATGAGATTGGGGGTGTATCCTTGTAAAGTAATTGAAGGGACAAAAGCTTATGAAGCCTATAAAGACGAATTAATTTATGAAAGACATAGGCATAGATACGAGTTCAATAACCAATATCGGGAACTTTTAACCTCAAAAGGCCTTGTACTTTCAGGGCTTTCTCCTGATGAGAGGCTGGTTGAAATGATAGAATTAAAAGACCATCCTTATTTTGTGGCATCCCAATTCCACCCGGAATTCAAGTCAAGACCTTTAAAACCTCATCCATTATTTAGAGATTTTATAGGAGCAATGTTAAAAGAGAAAGAGTAAGGGTTGGATAATATCCAGCCCTTAAATTTTACTTGATAGTTATGAACAAAAAAGCTATAATATATCTAGAAATTAATTTTAAAATTAATCTGGAGGTGAAAACAAATGGAAGAAGTCATTGGAGTAGACAAATTAAGACCCAAATTAGGTGAATATTTAGAAAAAGTAGAAAAAGGCGATGTGATAATAGTTTCTTCTCGATCTGAACCCAAAGGAGTTATAATAAGTTATTCTATGTACAATCAATTAAAAGAACTTGAAAAGAAGGCAAAACAATTAGAGATTATGCAAATTTTAAACGAATTTAGAAGTAAAGCCGAAACAGCAGGCTTATCTGAAGAAGACGTACAAAAAGAGATAGAGGAAGCACGAAAATGCGGGCAGTAATTGATACTAATGTTTTAATTTCAGCTTTTATTAGCAAAAAAAGCTATCCTGCAAAAGTTATCGATTACTGGGTCTTAAATAAATTTAACCCGGTAGTAAGTAAAGAAATTGTGGAAGAATATGCTGATGTATTGACACGAGATAAGTTTGCTGTTTTTGGCACTATTGAGAGAAGACTTGACTTGCTAAATAGGCTTTTATCTTTTGATTGGGTTTTATTTGTATATCCAAAACAAAAAATAGAGGTTATAAAAGAAGACCCAAAAGATAATATTTTCTTAGAGTGTGCTTTAGAAGGAAGTTGTGACTTCATAGTCACAGGTGACAATCATTTGCTTCAACTTAAAGAGTATAAAAATATTAAAATAGTGAAAGCAGAAGAATTTGTAACCATATTGTAATCCTTTTGCAATATAACTGTAACATAAGTATATTACAATAAATTCAATAAGAAGTAGAAAAACAAAAGAGGAGGGGACCAATGGGAAGAAAGGGAAAGTATCTGTTCATTTTTTTATTAATTTTTCTAATTTACAGTGGAACATTTGCATATGCGACTGAAACTTATAACATCGACGGAAAAAACATCTTCTACAATTACCCACCTATAAATATCCTCATAAACGGGGAAAAACAAAATCCGAATATGAAGCCCCTCATGATTGACAATCATGTATTTGTGCCAGTAAGGTTTATTTCAGAAAAAATGGGGGCGCAAATAGGTTATGACAGCACTAAAGTGTGGATTACTTACAATGGAGATAAAATCGTCCTCTATTTTTACAAAGACACTGCCTATGTAAATGACAAGCCTGTAAAACTTGACTCATCTGTTAAACTTGTAAACTATGGCTATACATATGTCCCATTGCGATTTATAAGTGAAGCTTTCAAAAATAACGTCAATTGGGATGAAAATACAAACACTGTGTATATAGACAGTAAAACAAGGACAGACACGCAAATTGCTTCTGCAAAATTGAGTGATCAAAGTTCAAATACTACTCAGACTTCCCAATCTAATTTAAACAATACTTCCACAAATCAAAATACACAAGATACCTCTGTCAAACCATATACTGTAGATAGTATGGGATTTACTAATATAAATGATGTAAAAAGTGTAATTATTTTAACTCAAGATTCTAACTATAACATTTCAAAATCGCCAAATAAGGATGCAATTTTTGTAGATCTAAACAATGCAGTTTTAAAAAATGGAGTATATGGGTTTGCACTTGATGATAAAATTGTCAAAGGTGTTATTCCAACACAGCTTACTCCTACCACGGTGAGAGTAATTATCACCTTGAATAGTGATGCTGATTATTCCGTAATGCAACAGGATGGCAAATTGATAGTTAACATACAACCGATTATTACAACTCTACCTTCCTCTTTAATGGTAAATGCTGATGTAGTAAATATACGAACAGGTCCAGGTACACAGTATGACATTATAACACAAGTTAATAACGGGGACATATTAAGTGTAATTGACAAATCAGGTGATTGGTATAAGGTTAAACTTCAAAACGGAGTAGTAGGCTGGATTGCAGGATGGCTTACAATTGCATATAACAATCCTAATCAAATAACGAGTGATACTTCTGATAATCTTTCTGATAGGAGGACGCTGACAGCGTTTAACATTCAATCTTCAAGAGGAAATATCGGCCAACCTCTTACGTCTTTACCATATGCAGGGAAAGGAGTATGGTACAGCATATATTCTGCGATGCCTACGGCAAATGATTTAAGCCGTTTTGTAACTGCCAGAGTAACTCATATTTACCTTGAAGTTGCTACATCAAAAGCGGGATTTCCAGACAAGTGGAAAAAATGGCTGGATGATTTACTTCCTGCTGCACATAGAGCTGGAATAAAGGTTATAGCATGGTTGTACACAGACCTAAAAGATACGGCATATGATGCATCTTTGACGGCTCAAGTTGCCAACTATGTTACCCCAAGTGGTTATCGCGTAGACGGAATTGCTGCAGATATAGAAGAATTGCCCCAAAAAGATCCAGTTACAGCTTCAAAGATGGTAGAAGACTATGCAACACAAACTTTAAAAAATTTACCTGCAGGAATGCCTTTTATTGCGATCACTTATCCACCCCAATATAGACCTAACTACCCCTATGTTACAATGGCAAAATATTTTGATGCGATTGCTTTAATGGACTACTGGCACGTATCAAGCGCAAACTACACCTATGATGATGCAAAAAATTTTGTATCTGATTCCATTAAAAAAGTACAATTTTTAGCAGGAAACAACGTCAACATAGAAGTCATTTTGCACGGTTATGATGAGGGCTATGGACTTCCTTCTGTAGACGAATTAAGGGGTGCTCTTGATGCTTCAAAAGATGCAGTTGGATATTCTATATATACCTGGAATACACTAAGTGACGAATTAAAAGACCTATTTGCTAATTATTAAAAATGAAGGAGTGGCTTTTTCGCTACTCCTTCACTATTTTATCTAATAGTACTGCTGCTTCTTCTCGAGTCAAAGGCTTTTTGGGATAAATGTATATTTTACCATCTATATTTGTACCAGCTATTAAATTATTCTCATAAGCTTTTTTAATGAAATCATATGCCCATGATGAAATGTCATTTTTGTCTGCAGGATCAAAAAAGGCAAAATCAAAATTCTCCTTTGGCTCATAAAATTTCATAAGAACGCTAATGGCTTCTTCTCGCGTTATGGAATTATCAGGTCTAAAAGTGTTATCCTCGTATCCATTCATAATTCCGTTATTTACTATATTTGCAATAGGTTTATAGTACCATGCATTTTGAGAAACATCTTTGAAGGAAACTTCTTGCTGCAATACCGGTTTATCTTTTAAAAATGCTCTATTTATCAAAGAAGCAAATTCTGCTCTAGATATAATTTTGTTTGGTCTAAAAGATCCGTCTTCATATCCTGCAAAAATCCCTTTTATTACCGAACTAAGTATATTCTTTTCAGACCACATACTTTTAATATCCCAAAAAGGAATAAACCCTGTATCCCTACTTAACTTGTTTATTTTTTCAACAATGTCTTGACCTGTATCGGAATCCCTCACAGTAATTCGTTTTAACTTCATAATATTATCGCCATAATAATTTACTCCTTCTTTAATGCCAAATGCCATTTCAAAACCTACTTTTTTTGCTATCTCGTCGCTTATTTTATTTCCAGAACCAAAAGGATATGCTAAACATATAGGCGCTTTACCTATTTTTTCTTTAATTATTTCTCGTGAGCGCAAGAAATCTAGATAAAGCCTTTCTTTATACTGTTCCATTGTTTCAAGATGTCCATTAATTATTACAGGTCCCATTACCATTGGAATTTTTTTAAAGCCATTCCATCTGTAACTGTGCAAATCATATGTGTGACTCTCAATCTCTATTACTCCGCTATCTGACATTTCTTTTGCTTGCTCCCATGTAAAATGGGGGACAAATACGCCTGGCTTTTGCTTTTTTACTTCATCTGGCACATAACTTACTATAATATTTATTTCAGCTTTCATTCCTAATTTTTTGAGTATAGGATATGCATACGTGTAATTGCTTAAATATCCATCATCAAAAGTTATTACAATAGGCTTTGGCGGTAAAGGCTTGTTGTACAGCACAAAATCTCTGAGCTGTTCTAAAGTTATAGTGTGATATCCTGCTGCTTTAAGGTAAAGCATTTGCTTTTCAAATCTTTCTGGGTCGGTTATCAGACCACCATATTTTTTAGAATCAAATGTACCTTCTTTTTGAAGATGATGGTACATTAAAACAGGCACAAATGGCTTTTTAGATTGTGCCCTTGAATGTAGTACTGGAATTGATACAGCAAGTACGATTGTTACCATGATTGTAAGGATGATTAACGCTTTTTTACTCATGTTTTCCGACCTCTCACTTAAATTTATCATAAATATATCACATAATTATCACAAATATGTTACAAAAAAGTTAACAAAACATTAAATTTTTTATAAAAGAAATATTTGTCATTCTAAGCCAAGTTTTTTCTGCCATTCTGAGGAGTGCGAAGCACTCAGAAGAATCCAGAGGCCCCAAAAAACGATTACAATAAAATGAAAAATTCCTTTTGTTATGGTATAATTTATACAAAAAGACAAGCAGGAGAAGGATATGTTTAAAAAAGCTTTGTGGTTTGTACTGACTTTGTGTATATTTTCCTTGCCAGCTTCTACTTACAATGAAAAATTTACAATGCCTAAAGACGACATAATTTTTATACCTCTTGACAGCCGGCCTGTAAATACCCAAAATGTAAGTCTTTTGACAAATATGTGGGGAAAAAATTTAATTTTGCCTCCACAAAATGTACTTGATGACTACACAAAGCCGGGAAACTTTAAAGGGCTTAATGAATGGCTTAATGAGGTTATTCCTAGAAGTAACGTTTATGCTGTTGTAATCTCACTGCAACAGTATTTGAACGGAGGCCTTATAGCATCCCGTGATATCAAAAACTATAAAAATTATGAAGAAAGACTTTCGCTCCTTTATAAATTTTTGACAGAGAATGAAAACAAAAATATAATCATATTTTCAATAATACCTCGCCTTACGCCTACACAATTTTCTGACTACCAGTATATAAAATACAGTGACAGGCTAAAAGAATTTTCAGAGTTAACTGATAAAGTGGACCTTTTTAATCAAGAAAAGGATAAAACCAGACTTGAAAAAATAAAAAAAAGCATACCACCTGATGTGCTTACTAAGTACATTGAACTTTTTGAGCTAAATAAAGAAATAAATGAAAAGCTCATTGATTGGACAAAAGAAGGATATATAAAAACATTAGTAATAGGCATTGATGACACACAGAAGTTTAGCATGTCAAATATGGTGGCACGAAAACTTAACCAATATGCGAAAACAGAGCAAATATCGAATAAGGTATACGTACTCCATGGCGCTGATGAAATTGGCATGGAGATAACGGCAAGGCTTGCAAATGAGTACTACAAGCAAATTCCTCGTTTTAATGTCGTTTATGACGTAAAAGACCCTGATAAAGTTATTTTGCCTTATGAAGGAGCAGACCTTAAGAAAATTGTAGAAGAAAAAATTAATTTTATAGGAGGAAAAACCGATTCAAGTGGCGAATGTATATTGTATGTCCATACACATGAAAATTTAGGAATAAAAAACGACATACAAAAATATAAAAATAGAGGACAAATTTTCGGAATAGCAGATGTTGCATATGTTAATATGGCGGATAAAAAGCTAATCAACGTGCTCTTTGACTTAAATCCCTTAAGCTTTCTCTATGCGGGCTGGAATACTCCCAGCAACGCAATAGGGACAGTTATATCTGAAATGTCTTTAAAAATGGTTCTTGACAAAAGCATACTTCCTTCTTACAAAGAAGAAGATGCTATAAAAAATTTTATAGCTTTCTCCTTTATACGTTATGCGGACGACTTTGCCTATCAAGCTGATATAAGAAATAAAATGTACAAATGGGCAGAGTCAAACCACATGGCAAAAGATAAAATAGACAAAAAAACTGCAGATGAAGAACTTTCAATAAAAATGAAACCACTTATTAATACAATAAAGGGAAAATATGTTGGAGAAATAGTAAAGGCGGGAAATAGTTCTGTTGGCATAAAAGATATAGAAGTGAAAGTGAGATACCCTTGGAACAGAATGTTTGAAATAGAAGTTTTACCTGAAATAATATTACAGCAGGGTTCGTAATGTTAAATTAATATTACAGAAATATTACAAATTGGTAACATTTATTGACTCATTAAATACCTGATGCTATAATATAATCAGGTTGTTTATCCAAAACATACTACATACTCTAAAATGTACTTACATAGGTAAAAAATTTTTGAAAGGCTTATGCCTTTCAAAACAAAAAATATAAAAATTAAAATACAAATACAAGGAGGAGGATTAACTGTATGAAGAACCTCAAAAAATTAATAGCAGTGGTTCTTACATTCGCATTGGTGTTCAGTGCGATGGCAGTAGGTTTTGCTGCAACGACACCCTTCACCGATGTGAAAGATGATGCACCTTATGCATCAGCAGTGGCTCGTCTGTATGCTTTAAACATTACAAACGGTAATACAGACGGCACATATGGCGTAGATCAGCCAGTTACAAGAGCCATGATGACTGTTTTTATAAACAGATTGTCTGGCTACAGAGATTTAGCTGAAATGGCTAAGAATGATCCACCAGCCTTCAAAGATGTTCCAAAGAATTACTGGGCAATTGGTGACATCAACTTGGCAGCAAAACTTGGCCTTACACATGGTGTGGGCAATGGCATGTTTGACCCAGAAGGAAAAGTAACATATGCACAAGCTTTGGGCTTCTTACTCAATGCTCTTGGTTACAAAAACCTTTCATGGCCATATGGAGTTGTTGCTCAAGCCCAAGAAATTGGATTAACATCTGGCGTTAGCCTTGGCTACAATGATGTGATAAATCGTGGAAATCTTGCAATACTTATGAACAATGCTTTAGATCTAAACTTAGTAACATATGATACTAATGGCAATGTTGTAGACACAGGCAAGGCGCTAATTTCAAAACTTGGCAGTTCAGCAAATTATCTAGTAGTTGCAACAAACAATGTTGATTCTACAGTACCAGCTGGATATGTGGCAGTAAAACCAGCTAATTTGAATTATGGTGTATATAATTTTGGTGCACAACAATACATCAGCAGTGGGTTAGTAGATTTCAATAAGTATTTAGGCGAAGTAGTTACGGTTATATCTGATAAATCTGGTAATCCTATAGCAGCTACTCCATTGACAACAGATATTAAGACCTTTACTGTTACTGCAGATCCTGGAGTGACTGTAAGTGGTGCAACATATACTTTTGGCGATAATTCAATATCGGTGGGGAATATACCTGTTGTAATAGATGGAATAAAGACGACCTTGTCTGCAGTATATCAGAATATTGATCCGGGTTCAAAAGTAACACTTATCAATAATGACAATGCAACAGGTTATGACTATGCAATTATTACTGATGCAACAGGTAATTGGGATCAAATGATAGTAGTACAAAATGATGTAAAAGCTGGAGATAGCTATATTGATAATAGAATTGCTATAAATGATAGCAATGGTAATCCATATCCTGTTCAAGGAGCTGTTACAAAAGCTACAGATATTAAAGCAGGCGATGTTGTATATCAAGTAAAGATAGCAGGTAATACAATACTATATGTTGTAAGACAAACAGTAACTGGTACAGTTACACAACTTACACAAGCAACAGATGGAACAAAAACTGTTACAATAAATGGAACAAATTATACACTTTATAAAGGCACTACGATTCCGGGAGGGTCAGATTTAAGTAGTGTTACTGCGGGTTCATCTGGTACTGCTATAGTGGCAAAGAATAACACAATTGTTAAATGGACTGCAACTTCTACTACCGCAACAACAAAATATGCAGTAGTAAAATATAACACTTCATTTACGTGGAATAACCCTATAGTTTCATTGGCACTACCTGATGGTAGCAGCACAGTATTAAACGTAGTATATGATAATATACCATCTTCTATACCGGCATCTGTTAAGGCGGGAGATATTGTAAATTACACTGTCAATTCAAATGGCTTAATTGACACGATGTCAGTGGTTACTAACACGGTTGCAAACGACGCATATGCTTATGTTGATACAACAAATAATATTATAAAATTTGCTAATGATTCAGCAAGCGCGACAAATGGAGCAATATATTATGTAAATTCTTCAACAGTATTCTTTAATGCAACAATTAGTAATGGCCAAGTAACAGGTATTACACCTGTGAAGTTCACTGACGTTGCAAATGGATCAACACATAATGTATTGCTTGCTACTGCTACAGGCGTAAGGCAACTTTCAGTTGTTGTATTTAATGATCCAAACTTAACTGCAAATACTTCAGTACAGCCAATGGTTTATGTGACCAGCGTAAGTACAGTATATACTTCATCAACAACATCATATACTTCGCTAAGTGTACTTGAAAATGGCGTTGCTAAGACATATAATGCACCAGCAGGAACTACATTAAATGTTACAGCAGGTAACGTATATACACTTACATTAAATGCTTCTGGCAATGTGACAGCGGCTACTTTAGTTGGTCCTGCATACAGTGGAACAGTATCATTTGACTATGCTAATAATGCAATAGTTGCAAATGGAACATCATACTTACTTGATCCAAATGTGGTAGTAATTGATTCAGCTACAAATACACAGGTTGGTCTTAGCAGCATAGTTGCAGGTAGCACAACAGTTAAACTTTATACCAATTCTACAACTGGCAAAGTAGTCTTGATTGTAAAATAAGCTGAACTTTAACTAAAGAGTCCTCCTCCTTGGGGGACTCTTTTATTTTCTCTCAAACAGGCATTGCCTGTTTTATTTTTTTGCCTATTGACAAATCAAAAATGATAATATATAATCAAAATTAAGCAAAATCAATCACATTTGAGCGGGATAATATTGAATGGATGTGAATGAGTATGAGCATATCTGATAGGATGTTTGGTGAGGAGAGACGCTTAAAGATTGCAGAAATTATAAGTAAGGATAAAAGTATCAGTGTTTCTGAGCTTAGTAAACTTTTTAATGTTTCTGAATCTACAATAAGAAGAGATTTGCATGTACTGGAGGAAAAGGGTTTCATACAAAGGACTCACGGTGGCGCAATATTGAATGTTGGCACTCATTATGAGCCTGCATTTTTTGAAAAAGAAGATGTAGAACTTGAGGCAAAAAGGAAAATAGGTAAAATTGCTGCATCAATGATAGAAGAAGGAGATTCTATAATTTTAGATGCTGGTACGACTACTCTTGAGATAGCGAGAAATCTTAAGAATATGAAACTTACTGTTGTCACAAATTCACCTCTTATTGCGATAGAACTTTCAAAACACGAGGATATTGAGCTTATTATGACAGGAGGCATACAGAGGTGGAAGACTAAGGCTTTAGTTGGTCCTATTGCTGAAATGGTAATAAGACAGTTTAAAGTGGATAAGGCTTTTATAGGCACAAATGCTATATCTTTTGAGGATGGGCTTATGACTCCAGACTTAATTGAGGCCAATACAAAAAAGGCGATGTGTGATGTGGCAAGTGAAGTTTATATAGTAGCAGACCACACTAAATTTGGGAAAAAATCTTTTGTTAAATTTGCAGATATAAAGGACATTACGGCAATAATAACAGATGATGAGGTTGATTATGAGATAGTGAGAAAATATGAACAGGCAAATATAGATATAGTAAGTTTTGGAAAGGATGAAAATAATGATAACAACAGTAACGGCGAATCCAGCAATTGACAGGACAATAATTGTTGAGGATTTGAAACTTGGTTATGTAAATAGGGTAATTCGATCAAGAGTAGACGCTGGGGGAAAAGGTATAAATGTCGCTAAAAACCTTAAAAATTTTGGAGACAATGTTATTGCTCTTGGCTTCATAGGACCGAATGCTAAATATATAATCGATTGTTTAGAAGATGAAGGCATAAAAACTGACTTTGTGAAAATAAAAAATGAGACGAGGACAAATATAAAGATTTCTGATATTTCAAGGATGGAAGTTACTGATTTGAATGAATATGGCCCTCATGTAAGCGAAGAAGAAATAGAGCTAATTAAACAAAGTATATTTAAATATGCTAAAGAGTCAAAGGTGCTTGTGCTTTCAGGAAGTTTACCACAAGGAGTGCCAAAGACTTTTTACAAAGACATAATTAGAGAAGTAAAAAGCGGTGATTTAAAAATAATTCTCGATGCTGACAAAGAAGCGCTTTTATACGGCATAGAAGAAAAGCCTTACATGATAAAACCTAATGTGCAGGAGTTAGAAGATGTAGTAGGCAAAAAGCTTGAAAGTTTAGAAGAGGTTATTGAAAAAGGGAAAAAGCTGAAGGATTCAGGCATAGAAATAGTTGCGATTTCTATGGGAGGCCGCGGCAGTGTTGTGATAACAAAAGAAGGAATATATAGGGTAATGCCTGTAAAAGTTGAAGTAAAAGGGACAGTTGGAGCAGGAGATGCCTTTGTTGCAGGCTTTGCCCATGGAATGTACAAAGGACTTCCGATTGAGGAGACAATAAAAATAGCAGCAGCTTTATCTACCTCAGTTGTCATGAAAGAAGGCACAAGAGCAGGCACTCTTGAGGAGGTAAATATATTAAAGGATAAGATTGAAATAGAAAGGATAGAAAGGATAGAAAGGTGAGGGAAATGGAGATAAAAGATGTGTTGAACGAAAAAATGATGGTTTTTGATCTAAAGGCAAAGGACAAAGATGGAGCATTGGAAGAGTTAGTAAGTGTTTTAAAAGAAAATGGAGTTGTAGATGATGAAGAAGGCTTTTTAGAAGTAGTGAAAAAAAGAGAAGAAGAGTTTTCTACAGGTATAGGCTATGGGGTTGCAATACCTCATGGCAAAAGCAGTCTTGTGAAAAAGCCAGCAATAGTATTTGGGAAGTCTCGCCAGGGAATAGACTATAACTCAATGGATGGCAAACCTGCCCATTTATTTTTCTTAATTGCTGTGCCAGACAACTCTGATGAGTTACACCTTAAAGTTTTGGCTGAACTTTCAAGGTCTTTAATGCATAAGGAGGTGAGAGAGGAGTTAGAAAAAGCGTCAACACCTGAGGAAGTCATAAAGGCTTTTAATAAGTAAATTTTTAAGAGAGGGGATTAATTATGAAAAAGGTAGTTGCTGTTACAGCCTGCCCTACAGGTATTGCTCATACCTATATGGCGGCGGAAAATCTTCAGATGGCAGCCAAAGAAATGGGAGTAGACATAAAGGTAGAGACTCAAGGGTCAATAGGTGCAGAAAACCAGCTTACTGAAGAAGATATAAAAGCTGCTGATGCTGTCATAATAGCAGCTGCGACAAAAGTTGATAAATCAAGATTTGCCGGTAAACCTGTACTTGAGGTACCAGTTGAAGATGCTATAAAGGATGCAAAGGGACTTATTGAAAAGGTTCTTAAGATGGAAAAGCCAAAAGATTATGTAGAAAAAGTAGAGGAGATTCATAAAGAAAGGTCAGCGAAAAGGACAGGTGCCTACAAACACCTTATGACAGGTGTTTCCTACATGATACCTTTTGTAGTTGCAGGTGGTATTTTAATTGCACTTTCCTTTTTCTGGGGATATAAAGCCTTTGAGGTAGAAGGAACTCTTCCCTGGGCCTTGATGAAAATTGGTGGCGGTTCAGCTTTTGCATTGATGGTGCCGATTTTGTCAGGCTATATAGCATTTTCTATAGCAGATAGGCCTGGTCTTGTCCCCGGTATGGTAGGCGGTATGCTGGCAGTATCTACTGGAGCAGGATTTTTAGGCGGTATCATTTCAGGATTTTTGGCAGGATATACGATAGTTTATCTGAAAAGGCTAATAAAGCTTCCTAAAACATTAGAGGGTTTAATGCCAATACTCATATTGCCGGTATTATCAACTTTGATAGTTGGACTTTTAATGATATATGTAATAGGTTCTCCAATGAAAGCCATAATGACATCTTTAACTGCCTGGCTTACTGGGATGAGTTCTACAAATGCAGTGATTTTTGGAGCAATATTGGGACTCATGATGGCTTTTGATATGGGTGGTCCTGTAAACAAGACAGCTTATACTTTTGCAACAGGTCTTTTAGCATCAAATGTTTTTGCTCCAATGGCAGCGGTCATGGCAGCTGGTATGACACCTCCTCTTGGCCTTGCACTTGCAACTGTTCTTTTTAAGAATAGATTTACAAAGGAAGAGATAGAAGCAGGTAAGGCAGCATGGGTTTTAGGTGCTTCCTTTATAACAGAAGGTGCTATACCATTTGCGGCAGCAGACCCCTTTAGAGTGATACCTTCTATAATGGTGGGCTCTGCTGTGACAGCCGCTCTCTCAATGCTTTTCCACATTGAACTTCGAGCTCCTCATGGAGGAATATTTGTAATACCGATAGCTGTGTCAAATCCTCTTCTTTACATTGGAGTAATAGCAGTTGGTACAGTAGTTACTGCTCTTATGATAGCAGTGCTTAAAAAGAAAGTTGAATAAAAAATTGGGGTAAGCAAGAGCTTGCCCCTAATTTTTTATTTGAAAGATAGTTTAGGTACCGATGAAAATTATAATTATTCGCAGGTGCCAGTATGGCGATGTCAGATTACATGGTATAATATATTTAAATAAAGATTTTACTTGAGTTGAAAGGGGTGAGAAATCGTGAAATTTGTTAGGAAAGTCGCAAATAGTGATATCTTGGCTAATGTAATAGATATTCCAAAAGAGCTAAAAGGCAAAAAAGTTGAAATAATCATATTGCCATATGAGGAGCAAAAAAAGAAAATAGTACGGGGAGCGTTGGCAAGATATAAAAATGAGGAGTTTCAAGAAAAGGAAGATGAAGCTTGGGCAAATACGGTGGTGGAAAAGTATGAAAATAGTTGATGCAAATATAATTTTAAGGTATCTTTTAAATGATACAGAAGAATTAGCGGAAAAAGCTGCGGAGATATTGGAAAACTATGAAGTGTTTGTTCCAACTGGAGTAATAGCTGAAATTGTATATGTGCTTGAAAAAGTATATAAAGTAAAGAATGATGAGATAAGCGACACTTTGAGAGAACTTATTGAGTATGAAAATTTAAAAGTTGATGATTTTGAAGTAATAGAAGAAGCATTAAAGCTTTATAGCAAAAGGAAATTAGATTTTGTGGACACGCTACTTTATGCTTATCATAAAGTAAAAAATTATGAAGTTTATACTTTCGATAAACAGCTACAAAAATTACTAAACGAATAAAGCAAACGTGAAAAAATTAAGGGGTAAACCGGAACTTACCCCTTAATTTTTATTCAATATTAATTCGCCTTCCCTTTGGCTTACTTGGATGTAATTTTGGCATTGTGATTTTGAGGATGCCATTTTCAAATTTAGCAGTAGTTCTTTCAGGGTCTACTTCTGCGGGTAGTTCTATTCTTCTGGCAAAGCTTCCATAATATCTTTCTCTCATGTAATAATTTTTATCTTCTCTTTCTTCGTCTACTGTGGTTTGCCCTTTTATTTCCAGTATATTGTCATAAACATTTATTTCAACGTCTTTTTTGTCAACGCCCGGTAGTTCAGCTGTTGCCACTATTTCTGTTTCAGATTCGGTGATGTCCACTCTTGGTCGAGAAAATAGGCCTGAAAAGGATGGAAAGTTAACGTCTAAAATACTTGGCAAATTTTTGAGATTGATGTCAAACGGCCAATCCCACCAATCACGTCCTCGCCTCATTAGACTCATTTACATCACCTCCATATTTTTCTATTATTTATTATATCACATTGATTAAAATTTTCAATTATTAGGTTTCACAAAATCCTCACATTTAATTCTTACTTTTTTATTCTTTTTATGTTAAAATCTATAAGGGTGAAATTGACGATGTAAAAAAGGAAGTGGTTGGATGCGGCCAGATGAAAAAGATGTAAGTAAGTTGTATTTTTTTGTCATGTTGCTTCTCATAACAGTGGGATATTTAGTGCAAAAGGCTTCTTTATATATAGGTATACTAATAACAGAATTTTTTCTTGTTTTACTGCCTGTTATTCTTTACCTTCTTTTTAAAAGATATGATGTAAAATATGTTTTAAGGTTAAATCCTATAAAGGGTGATCAAGCTTTTTTAGTGATAATAATAGCTATTTTAGGCTGGATAGTATCGGGTTTTTTTGCACTTTTGACAAATTATTTTCTATCTAAATTGGGTAAAATTCCGGTTATGCCTATACCTGCAGCTTCCAATATACAAGAACTTTTTATGCAAATTCTAATATTTGGAGCTGTAGCTGCCTGTTGTGAAGAAATATTTATGCGGGGACTTGTTATGAGAAGTTTTGAAATGAGGGGTTCTATAAAGAGTATTTTTATAACCGCTATATTCTTTGCAATGCTTCATTTAAATGTGCAAAACTTTCTAAGTATTCTTTTTCTTGGAAGCTTATTGGGATATGTAGTATATAGGACTAATTCTATATTTGCAGGAATGATTGTTCATTTTACGAATAATACTATTTCTGTATTGTTATCCTATTTTATAGCACAACAAAACTTAGGAAAAGCAACTCCATTACAACAGGTAGATATTCCATTTATTGTTGTCATTGGTTATGGGATTTTTGCATTATTTGCTGCTATTCTTTTGTATGTGCTATTAAGATATTTGAAGAAAGTAACTGACCCATATGTTATCCGCGGTACTACGAAGTTAAAAGAAGACCTGCATATTTTCTTGCATTGGCCTGTACTTTTATCAGTGTTAGTATTTTTGTATAGAATTACTGAACAGATATTAAAAATAGCTGGAGTTATATAAGGAATGCTTAAAAGAAAATGAAAACTGTTGACGTAAATAAAAGAATAGGATAGAATAATAAATAGAAAAGATGCAATCGGTTTCATTTTAAAGGTGGTGATATACATGAATGTAACGATTAAAGATGTGGCAAAGAGGGCAAATGTTGCTCCTTCTACTGTATCGAGGGTTATTGCTGATAATCCACGTATAAGTAAAGAGACAAAAGAAAGAGTTTGGAAGGCGATGGAGGAATTGGGGTATTATCCAAACGCCATTGCCAGAAGCCTTGCAAGTAAAGTGACAAATACTTTGGGACTTATAATGCCTCGCTCCACAGAAGAAGCTTTTTCAAATCCTTTTTTCCCAGAAGTTATGAGAGGCATAAGTGTTGTTGCACATAGAGAAAAGTATGATTTGCTTTTGTCGACATCTGGAAATCAAGAAGAGGAAAAAGAAGCGGTTATAAATATGGTAAAAGGCAAACGAGTAGATGGAATAATTCTTTTATCTTCCCGTACAACCGATGAGCTTATACCTTGGTTAAGAGATGAGAAATTTCCTTTTGTTGTTATAGGTAAGCCTTTAGACGCCAAGGGTGTGTATTGGGTTGACAATGACAATATAGGGGCTTCTAAGCTTGCTACTAATTACCTTATTAAACATGGGCATAGAGAAATTGCTTTTATAAGTGGTTCATTGGAATACGTAGTGAGTTTAGATAGGTTAGATGGTTATAAACTTGCCCTTGAGGAAAATGGGATACCTTTTAAGAGAGAGTTGGCGGAACAAGACGAGTTTTCAGAAGACGGTGGATACAGGGCGATGATGAGAATATTAGAAAGAGAAAAACCTACTGCAGTTGTGGTTACTGATGATGTTATGGCATTTGGTGTTATAAGGGCTGCAATAGATAAAGGATATAGAGTTCCTGAGGATATATCAATAGTAGGGTTTAACAACATTCCCTTGTCAGCTTTTGCAAATCCACCCCTTACGACAATAGATATTTCTACCTTTGATTTGGGTATTAAGTCTGCAGAACTTTTGATTGCAAGGTTAAAGCAAAAGGATGTAGACACAGACCACATCATTGTGCCTGTAAAGCTTGTGGAGAGGAAATCTTGTGTTGCAAGATAAAAAGCTGTAGGGCTTTATATTCCTACAGCTTTTTTATAACCTTTTAAAAACATTTCTCCCACTTCGTAGATATTTCCTGCTCCAACTGTTAATACTAAATCGCCTGCTTTTGCATTTTTATTTAAATACTCAACTATAGAGTCAAAATCTTTTAAGTATAAAACATCCTTTCCTCTTTGAGAGATTAGTTCCACTAAATCTTTAGAAGAAACAATCCCTGTATCTTTTTCTCTTGCGGCGTATATGTCAGCTATTATTATTTTATCCGCATTGTCAAAGGACCCTGCAAAATCATTAAGCAAAGATTTAGTTCTTGAGTAAGTATGTGGCTGGAATATACAAATAATTCTTTTATGAGGATAATTTCTTGCTGCTTCTAAAGTTGCTTTAATTTCAGCAGGGTGATGAGCATAGTCATCCACAATTGTTATGCCGTCAACTATTCCTTTTACTTCGAATCTTCTATGAGTGCCTTTGAATTCAGTTAAATAATGGGAAGCTTTTTTTATGTCGACTCCTACAAGGTGACTTACTGCCAAAGCAGCTAAGGCGTTGTAAACATTGTGTTTTCCGGGTATTGATAATTTAAAATTGCCCATATATTTTTCTTTATAATAAACGTCAAAAATCGCACAGCCTTTGTCATCAAAACTTATGTTTTTTGCTTTCCAATCACTATCTTGGTAAATACCGTAGGTCACAATGTTTTTATTTAACCCATTTACAACATACATGGTGTTTGCATCATCTTTGCATGCTACCACAAATCCATCTGGTGGAACTAAATTAGCAAATTGCCTAAAAGACTGTTTTATGTTGTCAATATTTTTGAAGTAATCTAAGTGATCTGAATCGACATTTAGTATAACGGCTATGTAAGGATAAAACTTTAAAAAACTGTCTGTATATTCACAAGCTTCTGTGACAAAATATTCACTGTTTCCAACTCTTACATTCCCTCCTATTACATCTACTTCTCCTCCTACTAAAACTGTTGGATCGAACCCTACACCATCCAATATCACAGATATTAAAGAAGTAGTAGTTGTCTTTCCATGACTTCCTGCAACAGCAATGCCGTATTTGTATTTTTTCATAATGAGACCTAAAAGGGTAGCTCTATCTATAATAGGTATATTTAATTCTTTAGCTTTTTGATATTCAGGATTATCTTCATGGATAGCAGCCGTGTACACTACTAAATCAGCACCTATGACACTGCTTTCGCTGTGAGGTATTGTTATAACTGCTCCTTCTTGTCTTAATCTTTCGATTATATGAGAATTTTTTATATCTGAGCCTGTTACTATATGTCCATTATTCAGAAGTATATGAGCTAAACCGCTCATACTTATACCGCCAATTCCTATAAAATGCACTCTTTTAAAGTTTTCAAGATTTATATCCATAGTTTACGCTCCTCTCAGTTCCTATTGTTATTATTGCCTTTTCATGGTTAAAATATGATTAAAGCTTGTCAAAAGCCACTATATTTATAAAAAAATTATATCACATGTTGCAGAAAAATGAACTTTTAAATATAATTTTGGTATAAAAGTTTGTATGTGCGGAGGTTATTTTTTATGGATAAGTACAAGCGGTATGAACGATTGGCGGCAATCGTTAAGATATTTAGTGAAAATCCTAATACATTAATAAATTTGGAGTATTTTATGAATTTTTTTGGTATAGCTAAATCTACTGCCTCAGAAGATATTGATATTTTAAAGAGCGTAATAGAAAAATTTAACTTTGGTAAATTAATTACGCTTCCTGGAGCTGGTGGTGGAGTAAAATACATTCCTATAGCTAATATTAAAAGTTATTTGCCTTTTGTACAAGAAATAAAGGAAAAGTTAAAGGATCCATCGAGAATAATTCCCGGAGGTTTTTTGTACACTGCCGATTTGATTTATTCTCCCAGTATTGTAACAAAAATTGGCGAAATTTTAGTATTTCCTTTTTTGGATAAAAACGTTGAGGCAATTGTAACTGTGGAGACCAAAGGTATACCTATTGCCTTGATGTGCGCAAGGACGCTTAATGTTCCGCTAGTAATAATCAGAAAAGATAGTAGAGTTACAGAAGGTTCTTTTGTTTCTATTAATTATATTTCTGGTTCTCAGAGGCACATACGATCGATGTCTTTGGCTAGAAGGTCTTTACAGAAAGGTTCTAAAGTATTGTTGATAGATGACTTTATGAAAGCAGGTGGAACGATTAGAGGCATGATGGAACTTATGGAGGAATTTGACGCTGAAGTAATTGGTGCAGGAGTTATGATTGCAACGGAAAAACCGGAGAATAAATTAGTAGATAATTACATTTCAGTTTTTGTATTAAAAAATATGGAAGAAGAAAAAAATATAATTGACATTGAAATAAGTAATTGGATATTGAAAGACTAAAGTTAAGAAAATTTTTTAAAAATTTTTCGTAATTTTAGTTTTTCTTGAAGGAAATTTTGATTTTATGGCGAATATTTATTAGTGTAAGAGGGTTTGCAAATGCTAACTTAGGGTTTAACTTCAGGAAGGTGGTGAGCTTATGGAAATTACAGACGTAAGGGTGAGAAAACTTAATGAGGAAGGCAAAATGAAGGCTGTAGTTTCTGTAACCTTTGATAATGAATTTGTGGTTCATGATATAAAGGTTATAGAGGGCCAAAATGGGTTATTTATTGCTATGCCAAGTCGAAAGACTCCTGAAGGGGAGTTTAAAGATATTGCTCACCCTATAAATTCAGACACAAGAAATAAATTACAAAGCGCTATTTTAAAAGAATATGAAAAGGCAAAAGAACAAGAAGCTACACATAAGGAATAAAAAGGGGCTTGCCTCCTTTTTATTTTTTTTGTTGAACTTTATTGCAATTATAGTTAAAATAGTATAGGGTATGAAAATTAAATTTAGTATAGAGGGTGTGGAAAATTGGAAGGGCTAGTGACGCTTATTTTAGCAGCGGGGCTTGGAAAAAGGATGAAATCTAAACATCCCAAAGTTGTCCATAAAATATGTGGAAGGACAATGATAGAATGGGTTGTAAATGCGGCAAAAGATGTGGGCAGTAATGATATCGTTGTTGTAATTGGCCATAAAGCGGAAGAGGTAAAAGAAGTATTAAAAGACAGAGTAAAGTATGCTTATCAACAGACACAGTTGGGTACAGGCCATGCAGTAATGATGGCGCGGGATTTATTGCCAGAGCAGGGCAATGTTTTAATTTTAACAGGTGATACCCCTCTTATTACTTCGCAGACATTAAAATCTTTGGTAAAATTTCATGTTGAAGAAGGTAATAGTGTCACAATTTTGTCTTCAGTATTAGAGGACCCTACAGGCTATGGGAGAATAATAAGGGATGAAAGTGGAAACGTTATAAAAATCGTGGAAGACAAAGATGCAACGGAAAAAGAAAAAAGTATCCATGAGATAAATTCTGCTATGTACGTTATGGATATAGCCAAACTAAAAAAAGCGCTAAGACTGATAACAAATAATAACGCACAGGGTGAATATTATCTGACGGATGCTGTGGAAATTATAAAAAAAATGGGAGGGAAAATTGGTGCTTTTACTGCTTCAGCTGAGGAAATAATGGGGGTTAATTCCAGGATCCAACTTTCTGATGCAGAAAGAGTCATGAGAAAAAGAATCAACTATCGCCATATGGAAAACGGTGTAACAATAATTGACCCTGAGACAACTTATATAGGAGCAGAGGTTGAAATTGCACCTGATACTGTCATACTTCCAGGGTGCGTAATAGAAGGCAAAACTGTGATAGGCAGCGATTGTGAAATAGGTCCTAATTGCAGGATTGTCGATTCCCACATAGGTGATGGATGCAATATTATGTATTCTGTCATATTATCTTCGAAATTGGGGAATGACATTAAAGTTGGACCTTTTGCGCAAATACGGCCGGAAAGTGTGATACATGATAAAGCAAAAATAGGTGACTTTGTGGAAATTAAAAAATCTGTCATTGGAGAAGGCACAAAAGTTCCTCATCTTACGTATGTTGGAGATGCGGAAGTTGGGAAAAATGTCAATATGGGATGTGGATCTATTACAGTTAATTATGATGGTAAACAAAAGTACAAGACAGTGATAGGAGATAATGTTTTCGTCGGGTGTAATGTAAATCTTGTAGCGCCAGTAAAGATTGGAAATAATGCTTATATCGCTGCTGGTTCAACTATAACAGAGGATGTTCCTGAAGGAGCACTTGCCATAGCCAGAAGTAAGCAAACTAATAAAGAGGGCTGGGTACAGGAAAGAATAAAAAAAGGGAGGCTTTAAATTAAATGGCGAGATATACTAATTCTCTAAAAATTTTTTCAGGAAATTCAAATCCTAAGTTAGCCAGTGAAATAGCAGAGCATCTTGGACTTAAGCTTTGCGATTCAGAAGTAGGGACTTTTAGTGATGGGGAGATTAGTGTAAGGATTGGAGAAAGCGTAAGAGGTGCAAGCGTTTTTGTAATACAGTCAACTTGTGCACCTGTAAATAACAACTTAATGGAATTATTGATAATGATTGATGCTTTTAAAAGGGCATCTGCGGCTGAAATTAATGCAGTTATACCTTACTATGGCTATGCAAGACAAGACAGAAAAGCAAAAGCAAGGGACCCAATTACTGCAAAGCTTGTAGCTGACCTTATAACTGCAGCAGGAGCTCATAGAGTTGTTACAATGGACCTTCATGCTCCTCAAATACAGGGCTACTTTAACATTCCTGTTGACCATTTGTTAGGAGGGCCTATACTTGCAAAATATTTTATTGACAAAGAATTGGGAGATGATGTAGTAGTTGTTTCCCCTGACCATGGCAGCGTGACAAGGGCGAGGTATTTTGCAGAAAAATTGAATGCTCCTCTTGCTATTATTGACAAGAGAAGACCAAAAGCCAATGTAGCAGAGATAATGAATATAATAGGGGACGTAAGAGAGAAAAAGGCAATTTTGGTAGATGACCTTATTGATACTGCTGGTACTTTGGTGCAAGGGGCAGAGGCTCTTCTTGACAATGGTGCTACTGAAGTTTATGCTTGTGCGACCCACGGAGTGCTGTCAGGTCCTGCGATTGAAAGGTTAAAAGAATCACCAATAAAAGAATTGGTTATAACCGATACAATCCCTCTTCCCGAAGAGAAAAAAATTGACAAAATTAAAGTGAGGTCTGTTGCTCCTTTATTTGCCGAAGCAATTTTAAGAATCCACGAAGGTATGTCTGTCAGTAAATTGTTTGTGTAAGCGCAGACAAAGGGGACGGTTCCTTCTGTCTGATTTTTTCGGACAAAAGGAACCGTCCCTCCTGTTTGACTCACAGAGGTGATTTAGGAGCTTTTATTTTCTTTTTTAACCTGACTTTTGCAGCAAAAAAGAATAAAAAATGCCATCAACTCCTTTAAAATAAAGGGTTTAGGGCATTTTAATTTTGTCTCAAAGTTGTAGTGGAAAATAACTTTTTTCGTCTCACCCAAAATTTTTTTAATCTCTTCAAGCCTCATAAATTTTTTACTAAAATCAATACTTAACTCTTTTCCTATATCCTCAAGAACATCATTTTGTAATATAATAGTAGCAGATAAACGAGAAAAGGAGTTTTCATAATGTCTAAAAAAATATGCATAATAGACCGCTTTGAAGGTAACTTTGCAGTAATTGAATATGGGGACAAAATCTTTAATTTTCCAAAAGAACTCCTTCCTAAAGAGGCAAAAGAAGGAGATGTGCTTAAGCTTGACATTACAGTGGATAGAGAAGAAACAGAAAAGCGCAGAAAAGCTATTGAAGACCTTGCAAAAGATTTATTTACAGAGGAATAAAATTTATTTTCACATAAAAAGGAGTATTTAATAATTAGAAAAGCTAAAAGTACTGGGAGACCTTTTCATATGGTTTTATATTTGCTAAAGTCTTGTTAGTTGGAGGTACTGGCTAATGGAGATTACTTTTCGAAATAAAATCCTAATTGTAGAAGACAGTAAGCTTAATGCACAAGTAACGGCAGATATTTTAAATAAGTATGGATACGAGACAGAGATAGTCACATCTGGAGAAGAGGCCGTTGAAAAAGTACTAAATAATAGTAAAATTCCAAGTTTAATTCTTATGGACATAGAACTTAAAGGAGCAATCGACGGTATAGATGCAGCAAAAATAATTCTGCAACATAAAGATATACCAGTTTTGTTTCTTACTGCTAATGCAAGTAGAGAAATAGTAGAAAAAATAAAATCAGTTTCAGCTTACGGATATGTTCTTAAGGGTGTAGACGAGTATGTACTCATATCTCAAATAGAAATGGCCTTTAAGCTTTTTGAAACTAAAATACAATTAAAAAAGAGAGAAGAGCTATTTCGCAATATGTTTGAAAATCACGATGTAGCAATGATACTTATTGATATACAAACTGGCCATATTATTGATGCTAACAAAGCTGCCTGTCATTTCTACGGTTATTCCAAAGAAACTATGATGCAGATTGAGATAGAAGATATTATTGGAATTTCTACTATAGACGGAGCTCAGAGGTGTTCGGAAGCTTTAAAGAAGGGCTGTAATCCCTGCATTTGCTTACAGCAATTAGTTAGTGGAGAAAAGAGGCTAGCAGAAATATATTCATCCCCTGTAGATTATCAAGGAAAAACATTGATGCATCTGATTATATTTGACATTACCGAGCAATGGAAAGCGAAGAGAGAGCTTGAATTTTATAAAAATCTTTTTGAAGATTCCCTCAATGAAATTTACGTATTTCATCCAGAGACGCTGAAATTCATTGCAGTAAACCGGGGTGCGAAAGGAAATTTGGGGTATACTGAAGAAGAACTTGAAGAAATGACTCCTGTTGACTTAAAGCCAGAGTTTACCTTGCAAAGCTTTAAAGAACTTCTTGAGCCCCTTTTAAAAGGTGAACAGAAGCAAATTATTTTTGACACAATGCACCGCAGAAAAGACGGTTCTTTATATCCAGTAGAAATCCATCTAGAACCTATAGAGTTTGACAAAGAAAAAGTGTATGTAGCATTTGTGATTGACATAACAGAGCGCCAAAAAATAGAAAGAGAATTAAAAGAAAGGAATGAGGTTTTAAGCACTATAATGGAGTCTGCAGGAGATGCTATTATTATGCTCGATGATAGTGGCAAAGTGACATTCTGGAATCCTGCAGCGGAACGCATACTTGGTTATTCAAAAGAAGAAATAATAGGTAAAGATTTGCACATGTTTATGATACAAGATATGCGGTTGTATGAAGCTTATAGAGAAGCATTTAAAAAATTTCGTTCAACAGGTAGAGGAAGTGTTGTAGGTAAGACTGTTGAGATGAAGACAAGGCACAAAAACGGCTATGAAATCGATGTGGAACTTTCACTTTCTGCAGTTAGAATTAAAGATGGATGGTATGCAATAGGCATAATTCGCGACATAAGCGAGCGCAAGAGATTTGAGGAATTACTTTACCGCCAATCTATTACTGATCCCCTTACAAACATATATAACAGACGTTTTTTCATGCAGATGCTGGAGCAGGAAATAGAGAGAGTAAAACGAAATAAAAAGTTCTTTTCACTTATTATGTTTGACTTAGATCACTTTAAAAACGTAAATGACCGCTTTGGGCATGCTGCAGGAGATACGGTTCTTAAAAGTGTTGCCGACACAGTAAAGGGAAGGATACGGAAAACAGATTACTTTGCACGCTGGGGAGGAGAAGAATTTATAATTCTTCTGCCTGAAACTTCCTTGAATAATGCAGTTGAACTGGCTGAGGAACTAAGAGAACAAATAAGTACAATAGAATTGCAGGGGATAGACAGGGTAACAGCAAGCTTTGGAGTAACTGAATATAGGGATACTGATACCATTGACACAGTTCTTATTCGGGTAGACAACATGCTCTATGAAGCAAAGAGTGCAGGAAGAAATTGTGTAAAGAGCGAATAAAAATGGAAATTATTATAAACCTTTTTGAAGGGTAAATATTTTACAAAAATTCTTTTATGCAGCTTTGTTGCTTGTAATTTTTGCTACAATGATATACTAACGCCAATATTTTGCTTTAAATTTTATGATATAATTTAAATAAGGAAACTTGAAATAGAGGGTGGTTTTGTGGGAGAGAACCGAAAGATTTATGTAGTGGATGATGACAAGAATATATGTGAAATAGTATCTTTGTATCTAGAAAAAGATGGGTTTGAAGTAGAAAAAATATATGATGGGCAAACGGCCTTAAGGAAAATTCAAGAGAAACCGCCAAAGCTCGTCATACTTGATATAATGTTGCCAGGAATTGATGGTATAGCTCTTTGCAGAGAAGTCAGAAAATTCTCAAAAGTACCCATAATAATGCTTACCGCAAAAGGGGATACACTTGATAAGGTATTGGCTTTAGAGATTGGCGCTGATGACTATATTGTAAAACCATTTGACGGGAAAGAATTGGTAGCAAGAGTTAAAGCGGTTTTAAGAAGATATGAAGCGGAAAGTGATGAAAAACAAGCTATTTCTTATCCAGACCTTTATGTAAGTTTGAGTGAATATAAAGTTGTTTATAAAGGGCAAAATGTAGATTTAACTCCCAAAGAGTTAGAACTTTTATATTTTTTATGTACACATCCCAATAGGGTTTTCACGAGAGACCAGCTGTTAGAAAATGTATGGGGTTATGATTATATGGGAGATAGTCGTACAGTAGATGTTCATATAAAAAGGCTGAGAGAGAAAATGGGAGATGGACCTAATTGGAAACTTACCACCGTATGGGGTGTAGGCTATAAATTTGAGGTGAACTAAATTTGAGTAAAAATAGACTCTTTAAAAAACTTTTTATAAGTAATATAATTATCATACTTGTTACTTTGTCTATCCTTTCAGGGATGTTTTATCTGATGTTTCAAAACTATTATTTTGCCGACAAAGAAAAAATAATGTTAGAAGAGGCTCAAGAAATAAATGCAATTTTAAATGAATTTGCGGTAGGAGACATAAACATAGATAAATGGAATCAAGAACTAAATGTTGTTACTAGATTGATTAATGCTACTGTATGGATTGTAGATAAAGAAGGGCTAATTTACAGTCAATCACAGCAGCCGGGCAAAGCATGGACAGGTGTAAGTCTCAACAAAGAGGAAATAAAAAGCATTTTAGATGGACAATCTGTTGTAAAAAAAGGGTATTTTGGTGGTAAATTTAATCAGCCTGTTTTGACAGTAGGAGTCCCTCTTGTTATAAATGGCCGAATTGAAGGGGCTATATTTATGCATGCTCCTTTGACAGAAATGAATAAAACCATTATAAACATTTTTATTTTGATGCTTTTATCTGGAGGAGTAGCTCTTATAATAGGTTTTGTGCTCATTTCTTATACTTCCAGTAGAATATCTCAACCTCTTAAAGAAATGAGCTTGGCTGTTCAGCAGGTAGCAAAGGGGAATTTTTCTGCAAGGGTGCAACATAAAGAAGATGATGAGATAGGAGATTTAGCTAAATCCTTTAATATTATGGCAAAAGAATTAGAACAATTAGAAGATATGAGAAAAGATTTTGTGGCAAATGTTTCTCACGAATTGAGGTCCCCATTGACCTCTATACAAGGATATATAGATGGAATATTAGACGGTACTATTCCAAAGGAAAAAGCTTGTGATTATCTTAAAATAGTACAGAAAGAAACAAGGAGGATGTCTAGACTCATAGACGATTTTCTTGAAATGACTAAGCTTGAGTCAGGTCAATTTCCACTTAATAAGACTGAATTTGATATAAATGAACTTATAAGACTGACTGTTATAAAGTTTGAAAAAAGGATAGTGGAAAAAGATCTAACTGTTAAAGTCGATTTTGAAGAAGACAGGAGAATAGTTATAGCTGATAAAGATAAGATAGAACAAGTTTTGACAAATCTTATAGACAATGCAATAAAATTTTCTAAAGAAAAGGGTATAATCCATGTTTTTACTGAAATAAAAGATGACAAGGCATTTATTACTATAAAAGATAATGGAATAGGTATTTCTCCAGAAGACCAAGAGCATATATGGGATAGATTTTATAAAGCGGATAAATCGAGAGGGAAAGATGGAGCAGGCCTTGGACTTTATATAGTAAAGCGCATTATAAATGCTCATAATGAGGAGATATGGGTAGAAAGTGAACTCGGCAAAGGTACAGCATTTACTTTTACTCTGCCGGTGAAAAAATTTTAAAAAATCACAATAAAATATTTACACTTTGTTAACACTTTATTCATAAATAAAGGATACAATAATATTTGAGAGCGACAAATGCCTCTCCTTGACCTCCCTTATCATAGCGGTCCAAGTGAATACTTGGGCCGCACATTTATTTATAAAAAACAGTACAAAAATTTTTTAATAAAAACTACTTAAAATCTTTACATCATGTTCATAATTTGTTAATAAAAAGGGATTATAATTAAAAGCAAGAAAGAACAAAAGGAGTGAGTGGTGATGGATTACGAAAAAGAATTTGAAAATAAAATTGAAAAAAATGACCCGGAGAATGTGGTTCCTCCAGAAGAAAATGAAAAAGAAGAGTTATATCGAACAGAAGAATTAAATGGCGAAACATTAAAGGCAGAGGAACAAGAGCAAGAGGAATTGGAAAATACTGCACCAATTCCTAAAGTAGAATTCAGAAACAACAAAAAGAGTCTGGGTAAGATGGTAAAAAGATTCAGAAGGAAGATGGTAGCATCTTTTATTGCAGTAGCGCTAGTAGCGGCTTTAATTGGCGGAGGAGTTACAGGTGCTGTGATGAAATACTACGTGACTCCAAACGATGCATCAGCACAGGTTGTTACAAGATATTTACCTCTAGATGCTACTTCCTCAAATGACAGTGGTATTTTGAATTTGATACCTAACATCTATAAGATTGTTAGTCCAGCCGTTGTAGAAATTGATACAAGTACAGCTTATACAAACGGCTATAGAACAGAATATGTTCCTAAAGGAAGTGGCTCTGGCTTTATAATAAGTTCTGATGGATATATTGTTACAAATAACCATGTAATTGACGGAGCATCAAAAATCACAGTAAAACTTTTAGATGGTAGAAGTGCTGATGCGAAGCTTATAGGAAAAGATGATAGGACAGACCTCGCAGTACTTAAAATAAACCTTCCTAATTTACCCGTTGTAAAACTGGGAGACTCTTCAAAACTCCAACCTGGTGAGCTGGCAATTGCTATAGGCAATCCTCTTGGAGATTCCTTTGCAGGTACAGTCACAGCGGGTATAATAAGTGGACTTAACAGAAACCTCCAAAGTGATTATGGGCCTGTCAAACTCATACAAACAGATGCAGCTATAAATCCTGGCAACAGCGGCGGACCTCTTGTCAACAGTAAAGCAGAAGTTATAGGTATCACAAGTGTTAAACTTACTTCAATAGGACCAAGTATTCAAGATCCTTTTGGAATGTTTGGAAGCCAAGGAACCCCTGTTGAGGGTATGGGTTTTGCAATTCCAATAAACGAAGCAAAACCTATAATTGACCAGATAATAAAACACGGCTATGTAGAAAGGCCTATGATGGGAATAGGTGCTCAAACTATTACACAACAAGATGCAGTCCAATATAATTTGCCTGTAGGAGTGTATGTAGTCCAAGTTCAGCCAAATAGTGGAGCAGAAAAAGCTGGCATTCAACCAGGTGATGTGATAATAAAGGTTGATGGCAAAACCATTACTTCCTTCGAAGATTTACAAAGCATACTAAATAACCACAAAGTTGGAGACGTAATAAATGTAACAGTTTGGAGAAATGGCAAAACATTTACAGTTCCTGTAAAATTGCAAAGCAGTGCAAACTTTCAATAAATAAAATAAAGGCCTCCCTCGCACAAAGGCTACCGGCAAGTATCACTTGCCGGTAGCCTTTTTACACATACTATAGCTTTTTTTTGTTTAATTATGTATAATTAATTTGGTAAGGAAGGGTGGTCGTATGTACATAATTGCAGGTTTAGGGAACCCTGGTAGAGAATATGAAGAAACTAGGCATAATATAGGGTTTATGGTAATAGATGAGTTGGCAAAAAAATTAGGTATAAATGTTACAAAATTAAAATTTAAATCTCTTGTAGGTGAAGGGAATTTTAAAGGAGAGAAAATAATTCTTTTAAAGCCTCAGACATTTATGAATTTAAGCGGTGAAGCTTTATACGACGCTGTAAATTTTTATAAAATTCAACTTGAAAATGTAATTGTAATTTATGACGATAAAGACTTGGATGTGGGCAAAATAAGGATAAGAAAAAAAGGAAGTTCGGGCGGTCACAATGGAATGAATTCTATCATATATCTTTTAAATAGCGAAGAATTTCCGCGTATTAGAATTGGAATTGGGAAACCGCAAAAGGATTTAGTAAGTCATGTATTAGGAAAATTTGAAGAATCAGAGAAAAAACTAATTGATGAAGCTGTTATAAAAGCAGCAGATGCAGTGATAGATATTATAGAAAATGGGATAGAACATGCTATGAGCAAATTTAACGGTTGATAAAAAGGCAATAAAGGAGAAAAAAGAATACATGTGGCTATTATCTGGAATTGGTGGTGTAATTTTAGCATATTTTCTAAATAGGATGGCAGTAACTAAATATAAGAGAAGAGCTATAATTTATTTTGTACCAGCCATTGAAGAAACGTGTAAGACAGTGGCAGGGTATTTGACTTCCTCTATTCTTTTGTCTCATTTGATATTTGGAATTGCAGAAGCAGTAAATGATTACATAAAAGCTTCCTATAAAATCAATTTAAGGGCTTCTATTTTAAGCATCTTAAGCCACAGCTTTTTTGGTATAACCTCTTACATATTAGTGATGCAAACAAATATTTTTTTGGCTATTATTGTAACTTCTTTAATACATGGCTTATGGAATAGGCTTATGTTGAGGTGATGAACATGTTTACTCGTCAAATAGAAGAATTAAGAGAGATTAGAACAATAGAAGAATTTCTACAACAGAGGAAAGGACCTATTTTGGCTTATGGGCTTACAGATTCTCAAAAAGCCCATATTGCCCATTATATAATGACTAAGTTTAACAAAAAGGTGTTAGTTATTGCTCCTGATGAGGTGGAAGCAAGAAAAATATACGAAGATTTGTATTCTTTTAATTTTGGCAATGCTTCTTTATTTCCCAAAAGAGAAGCCTTGTTTTATAAAATAGATGCTGCGAGTCAAGAAGTGGTGTCTCAGAGATTGCAGGTAATTAAAAAATTGTCAGAAGGAAGTCCCCATGCTGTAGTTACTTCTATAGACGCAGCAGTAGGCAAGCTCATACCTATGGATTTGTTTAAAAAGTATCAGTTTGTTTTTAAATTAGGTGATACTGTGAATTTAGAAGAAGTTATGAAAAATTTGGTGACCATGGGGTATGAAAGGGTTCAAATGGTAGAAGGAAAAGGACAATTTAGTGTGAGAGGAGGAATAATTGACGTTTTTTCTCCTACCGAAGAATATCCTTATAGGATTGAACTTTTTGACGATGAAATAGATTCCATAAGGACTTTTGATGTGATTACCCAAAGGTCTTTAGAAAATATTGATAAAATAAATATTTTTCCAGCTACAGAGTTTATCGCAGAGGCAGAGCACATCAAAAAGGGGATTTCGGCAGTTTCGAACTATTTAAATTCCTATTTGTCAAAAATAAAAAAATCGAAAAGTGGAATTGCAGAAAAATTACAGCAAAAATTTGAAGAGATTATGGAGGAGATTACTGAGGCTAAAAGGGTAGAAAATATTCATGAGCTTATAGATTATTTTTATGATGATGTCTATTCTATTGTTGATTATATGGGAGAAGAAGCAGTTATTATTTTAGATGAAAGCAGTCGTATTAAACAAAGGGTAAATAACTTTCAAATGGAATTTAATGAAAATTTCAAGGTTTTGTTAGAAAAAGGGGAGGTTTTGCCAGAGCAAAGTAAGCTTTTTTTTGATTATGATGAAATATTAAAAAGAGTGAAAAATAATTTTTTACTCATAATGAATACTTTAGCAAAACCTGAAAATGAATTACAGCCCCAAACGATTGTTAATTTTATATCAAGGTCTATGCATCCTTTTCACGGCAAAATGGATATTTTAGTAGATGATTTGAAATATTACAAAAACACAGGATATAAAGTATTGCTTTTAAGTGGGAATCAAGAAAGAGCAAGAATTTTAAAAGATACGCTTGAAAGTTTTAATATTGATACTGTAGTGATTAAAGACAGTGAATACGATATACAAAAAGGACAAGTGGTCATATATCCTGCCTCTGTTAGCAAGGGATTTGAGTATGTGGATGCAAAATTTGCGGTTATAAGCGATGGAGAAATTTTTGGTCAGACTAAAAGGAGTAAAAAAACTATAAAAATTAAAAATGCCGACAAGATAAAGAGCTTTACTGAATTAGAAGTAGGGTCATATGTTGTTCATGTAAATTATGGTATAGGAAAGTATGAAGGTATAGAAAAGATAAAACTAGATGGGATTATAAGGGATTATTTGAAGATAATTTACGCGGGAGGGGATACCCTTTTTGTACCAGTGGAACAATTAGACCTTGTGCAAAAATATGTAGGACCGACAGACAATCCTCCTAAATTAAATAAATTGGGGGGAAGTGAATGGATTAGAGCAAAAAGGAAAGCCAAAAAAGCAGTAGAAGACATCGCAAAAGACTTAATTAAGCTTTATGCAAAAAGACAGATAGCTAAAGGGCATGCTTTTTCTCCTGATACTCCATGGCAAAAAGAGTTTGAAGAACAATTTCCCTATGAAGAGACGGAAGACCAGTTAAGGTGTATAAAAGAAATTAAGGAGGATATGGAAAAAGACAGACCAATGGATAGACTTCTCTGTGGAGATGTGGGATATGGCAAAACAGAAGTAGCTTTAAGGGCTGCTTTTAAAGCAGTGGCTGATGGGAAACAAGTGGCTTTTTTGTGCCCTACAACTATCTTGGCTTATCAGCATTACACTAATTTCATAGAAAGATTTAAAGAATTTCCTGTAAAGATAGAAATGCTCAGTCGTTTTAGGACTCCTAAAGAACAAGCGCAAATAATTAAAAGTCTGGCGGAAGGGACTATCGATATTATTGTTGGTACTCACAGACTTTTGCAGAGTGATGTAAAATTTAAAGATTTAGGACTTTTAATTATAGACGAAGAACAGAGATTTGGGGTTGTTCATAAAGAAAAAATAAAAAAGCTTAAGGAAAATATTGACGTTTTGACATTGTCAGCAACTCCCATTCCTAGGACTTTACACATGTCCTTGATTGGCATAAGAGATATGAGCATATTGGAGAATCCCCCTGAAGACAGATTTCCAGTAGAAACCTATGTAATGGAATTTAATGAAGAATTAATAAAAGATGCTATTTTAAGGGAAATTGGAAGAGGAGGACAAGTCTATTTTGTTTACAATAGAGTAAATGGTATAGAAAAAATGGCTTCTTTGGTAAAAGATTTAGTTCCTAGTTGCAGAGTAGCTGTGGCTCATGGGCAAATGGAAGAAAACCAATTAGAAAAAGTGATGATTGATTTTCTAAATGGAGAGTACGATGTGTTAGTCACTACTACAATAATCGAGACAGGGCTTGATATACCAAATGTAAATACTATTATAGTTTATGATGCCGATAAGTTAGGGCTTTCTCAATTGTATCAATTAAGAGGACGAGTAGGGAGGTCAAATAGGCTTGCTTATGCTTATTTTACTTATAGAAAGGATAAAGTTTTAAGTGAAGTGGCAGAAAAGAGGTTGGAGGCGATAAAAGAGTTTACTGAATTTGGTTCTGGATTCAAAATTGCCATGAGGGATTTGGAGATAAGAGGTGCAGGAAATCTCCTTGGAGCAGAACAACATGGTCATATTGATGCAATTGGTTATGACTTGTATTTAAAGCTTTTAGAGGAAGCTATACGAAATTTAAAGGGAGAAGCTCCCAAAGAAGAGATTACTACCACAATAGACATAAAAGTCAATGCTTATATTGACTCTTCCTATATTGAAGACGAAAATTTAAGATTAGAAATGTACAAGAAAATAGCCTCTATAGAATCTAGAGAAGATATGATGGAGATTTCAGAAGAACTTGTAGATAGGTTTGGCGATTATCCAAAACCTGTAGAGGCACTATTAGAAATTGCTTATTTAAAAGCTATTGCTTCTCAGGTCAACATTACTGAAATAACTGAAAAAGGAAATATTGTAATTTTAAAGTTTAAAGATATAAAATCAGTAAATATGCAGGCTATAGAAAAGGCAATAAAGGAATATGGAGGCAATTTAGTATTTTCAAGTCAAGTACAACCGTACCTTACTTATAAATTCAATAAAAAAGAGACTATACAAAAGGAGCTTATAGAATTGTTAGAAAAAATAAAAAGTTTGCAGTTAGTGGAGAAATGATATATAATTAAGTTATCTCTATGTAAACTTTTTAAAGTCAGGAGGATGTTATTTTGAAAAGGAAAATCGCATTACTTTTATTTTTTGTTTTTATAGTATTTTTAACCGTATCCTGCTCTGCCAAAAAAGACGTTGTTGCAACTGTTAATGGGGAAAATATTACAAATGCTGAATACAAAAAAGCTTTTGACCAAGTAAAGGCTCAAATTGAAAGTAGCCCACAATATACAAAAGACATATGGAATCAGGATTATCAAGGGAAAAAATTTTTAGATGTAGTAAAGGAAAATGTGCTTGATAGTTTAATCGCTCAAAAAATACTTGTGCAAGAGGCCATAAAAAATAATATTACAGTTACAGATAAAGAAATAAATGATGAGTATCAAAAAGAAAAAGAAGTTAATAAGGATATCACAAAAGAAGATGCAAAAAATTACCTTTTGATAAATAAGCTCTTTGACAAATATACAAAAGATGTAAAAGTAACAGAAGAAGAGTTAAAAAAGTATTATGATAATAATAAAGAGCAGTTTGAAGTGGTGAAGGCTAGTCATATATTAGTAGCTGATGAAAAAACCGCAGAAGATATATACAATCGACTTATGAAAGGAGAAAATTTTGCCACATTAGCAAAAGAGTATTCTATTGATACGGCTACAAAAGACAAAGGAGGAGATCTGGGAGAATTTCCTCATGGCGTTATGGTTCCTGAGTTTGACCAAGTAGTTTTCTCACTTAAAAAAGGTGAGATATCAAAACCTGTTAAGACTGCTTATGGATATCATATAATAAAGTCAGAGGGTGTTACAATAAAACCTTTTAATGAAGTAAAAGATGCGATACAAAATTATTTGTTAAATGACAAGAAAAATCAGGTTATTAAAGAAAAATATGACGCACTTGAGAAAGCAGCAAAGATACAAAAATTTCCTCAAAATATAAAAGTGACAGTGGGATAAAAATCCGGCAATTTAGTTGCCGGTTTTTTTGCGAATAAATTTATGGAAAAATATAAATACTAATCTTGAGCTAAAAATTTTAGGAAATGGAGGTATTTACTTTGAAGGCTACAGGAATTGTACGCAGAATAGATGATTTAGGGAGAGTTGTTATTCCTAAAGAGATTCGAAGAACATTAAGAATTAAAGAAGGAGACCCTTTGGAAATTTTTACAGATAAAGAAGGAGAGATAATTTTAAAGAAATATTCTCCAATAAGTGAATTAAGCGATTTTGCGCAAGAGTACGCTGATAGCATATATCAATCTACAAAACACCCTGTATGCATTACAGATACAGATAATGTAATAGCTGTTTCCGGCGTAGCAAAAAAAGAATTAATTGATAAACCAATAAGTCAAGAATTTGAGAAATATCTTGAAGAGAAAAAGACGATAATGCTTGGGACTGGGAAAGATAAAGGACCGATTAAAATAGCAGATGGACAGGAATTTAACATTACATCTCAAGTTATAGTACCTATTATTTCAAGAGGAGATACCATAGGAAGTGTGGTGATTTTTACTAAAGAAGCCGGCGAAGCAGTTACAGAAGTTGAAGCAAAAATTGCTGAAACAGCTGCTACTTTTTTGGGTAAACAGATGGAAGAATAAATTTATATACACATATATATACCCCTCTGCATATTATAAACTATGAATTAAGCTGCGCAGGGGGGTTAATTTATGGCTTTTCGCATTAATGATATTGTAATGAGAAAGTCTTATGGCTCTGACATTTTGTTTAGAGTCATTAATGTTATAGATAATAAAGGAGTAAGACATTATCTTTTGCACGGTTTAAACATGAGAATAATTGCAGATGCACCAGAAGATGACCTTATAGAGGCTTCTCGCGCCAAAATTGCGGAATATGATAGGCCTTATAGAGAAAAGGCAGAACGCCTTTTAAAAAAAATTGCTTCTTCAAAAAGCCTTCAGCGAAAAAAAGAGATGGTACGTGCAAGTCGGCAAGAGCTTTACGGAAGACCAGGAAAGGTTCTTCACATAGATGGAGATGAAGAATATTTAAATATATGCCTTGATGCTTATAAAAAGGTAGGTATGGAAGTTGTAGGAGTAGTGGTAAAGGAAGAAGAACAACCAGATAAGGTGTATGACCTTTTAGAAAAATATAGGCCGGATATATTGATTCTTACAGGTCATGATAGTATAAGAAGCAATAGTAGAGATTATGGCGATATAAACAACTATAGAAATTCTAAGTATTTTGTGGAAGCGGTTAAAAATGCAAGAAAGTACGAACCTGCACTTGACAATTTGGTGATTTTTGCAGGAGCTTGCCAATCAAATTACGAAGCTATTATAAAAGCGGGTGCCAATTATGCTAGCTCTCCAGAAAGGGTTTTGATACACTGCCTTGATCCGGTACTGGTGAGTGAAAAAGTGGCTTTTTCCCATATAAATGAGCTTGTAAAAATTGAAGAATTAATAGAAAACACTATAACTGGAGCACCAGGAATTGGAGGATTGCAGACAATGGGAAAATTTAGATATGGTGTTCCAAAAGGCAAATATTAAATTAATTTACTCCGTAAGCTAAAAATTAGTGATTAAATGCAAATATCTCTGAGATTTTCATATTTTTTTTGTTTTTTGCATAAAAATCATTATTGACAAATAGGTAGGTGCACTGATATAATATTATATCCTTGACATTGTCTGAAAATTGTGGTACAATATTTTCAGCATGTGCTAAGGAGTTGATAATGGTGGCAGATAGATCAACCCTTGATGAAATAAAAAAACAATTGGATAAACATATAGGAGCTCGAGTTCGCCTTAAAACAAATGGTGGTAGAAAAAAGACCATAATAAAAGAGGGATTATTAGAAAAGACATATCCGAGCATTTTTATTGTGGTATTAGATGGACAAGGAGCGACCCGTAGGGTTTCTTACAGTTATTCAGATATTTTAACAGATACAGTAGAGCTAACCGTAATGGAAGGAAACAAAAAAATCCAGTGTCTCCAATGACCGAAGATATTCGGTCTTATTTTTTGGCATAATTTTACCTCAATAATTATATATTATATTAGCATTATCTTATTGTAAAGGACAATTATTTTAAGGAGGTAAAAGCATGCCACAGGTGTATAAAGATATTTTAGAGTTTGATTTTGTATCGGGTACATATGATACTCAACTTCTGGTAGAGAGTGATATAATTATTCCTGAGAATGAACCGGACGTGCTGGTACTTTTGGCATTAAATCCTCGGACATATATTAATGAAGTTTTTGTGACAGAAGGTAAAGTTCAGTTTGAAGGTAAATTAGCATTAGATATTTTGTATTTGGGTGAAAAAAATGGAGAGCTTGAAAGGATTGAAAAAGAAATTGACTATTCCCATGTCATTGAGGATGAAGGCATTGATAAGAGGAGCAGATGCATACTAGTTGCAAATGTTGAAAATATTGACTATAAGTTGGTAAACAGTAGAAAAATAAGTATGAGAGCTGTAATAAAGATACAATGCAGGTTAGTAGTATCTGATAAAAAAGAAGTAGTAATAGGAGCTGAAGATTCGATAAAAGTGGAGTCCTTAAAGAAAAAAGTGAAGTTAATGCATACAGTAGGGCAAAATAGTGTAGAAGTCTTTGTAAAAGATAAAATAAAAGTTCCTGATGGAGAGGCCCCTATTCAAAAAGTCATAAAAACAGATGTGGCAGTAAAACCGGAGGAAATTAAAGTCACTGATAACAAAGTAATAGTTCAAGGAAGTGTACAATGTAATATTTTATACATTTCACAGGAAGGAACATTTGGAAATTTAGAGACAGATTTAAATTATGCAAATTTTGTAGATATTCCTGGGGCTTTAAGTTATATGTCTGCTAAAACTCAAGAGGAAGTCGTGGACATAATTACAACCATGCTGGAAGATGAAAAGGGAGAAAATACTATTTTAGATATAGAAGTCACAATAAGAGTAAAAGTTCAAGTGTTGGAAACGGAGGATAGAGAGCTTCCTGTTGATGCCTATGGCACAAAAGCTTATATTCAACCTATAAAAGAAAATTTAACTGTGATAGAGAAATTAGAATCTTTTAAATCTCAATTTGTAGTCAAAACTAATGTAGAATTACCTTCTTACTTAAAAAGATTTATAGATGTTGTGGTTATTCCTGTTATATCTGACTACAGTGTAGATGTCGATAAATTGGTTATAGAAGGAATATTAGATTATACTATTTTATATTTGTCTGAAGAAGGTAGTGTAAAGTCTTATAGAGATGAATATCCCTTTAAGACTTTTGTCGAGATAAGTCAAGTTAAAGGACCCATGTTGGTTGATATAAAAATTTCTCATGTTTCCTATGAAATAATAGCTATGAAAGAGATTGAATTAAAGTTTGCAATTGATAATACAGTTGATTTACTTGCAGAGAAAGAAATAGAGGTTATTGTAGACCTTAAGGAAATCGAAGCACCAAGAGAAATCGATAATAAACACAGCATTGTTGTTTACATGGTTCAAAAAGCTGAAACCTTGTGGGATATAGCTAAAAGGTATAGAGTAAGCCTTGAAGAATTAATTTCTACCAATGGTTTAGAAGAAGATAAAGTTTCAGAGGGAATGAAATTAATAATACCTATGGAAGAGTGATACGCAGGAGACTGCGTATTTTTTTTACAGAGAATTTATTGTATAATGTATAATATATAAAATATAATTATTATTGAAAGAGCGTGGATGGAGAAATGAAAAAAATCAAAGCAAAAGCCTATGCTAAAATTAATTTATCTTTAGATGTATTAGGAAAAAGAGAAGATGGATATCATGAAATTTCTACAGTGATGCAATCGATTGATTTGGCTGATATTTTGGAGTTTGAAACAAGCGAAATAGTCAAGGTTTTTTGTAGTGATCATAGAGTACCAGAGGGAGAAGATAATTTAATAGTGAAGGTCATCAACCTTCTAAAAGAAAAATACCAAATAGAAGAAGGAGTGTTGGTCAAGCTTGACAAGAAAATCCCTTTAGCTGCCGGCCTTGCTGGGGGAAGTGCTGATGCTGCTGCTACAATTGTGGCATTAGATAAATTATGGAATTTGAATATGTCAAAAGAAGAAAAAAAAGAAATTGCTCTGAAAGTCGGAGCAGATGTTCCTTTCTGTCTGGAAGGTGGGACAAAGCTTGCGAAAGGCATAGGGGAAATATTTGAAAATTTAAAGGTTCCATCTATGAGTTTACTTCTTGCAAAACCTGATATTGAAATTTCCACAAAAGAAATTTATGATAAATGGGACAGGCTTAATTTTAAAAGTCACCATGCTACTTTTTTAGTTGTTCAAGCTATACAAGAAGGAAACATATATAAAATTGCAGAAAATATAAAAAACGATTTAGAATTAGTAACTTCTCGGGAATGTGAAGTTATTAATCAAATAAAAGAGGAATTGCTTAAAAAAGGTGCGTTAGGATGTGCTATGTCAGGTAGTGGTCCCACTGTTTATGGAATTTTTGACGATTTAGAGAGACTTAAGAGAGCTTATGAGGATTTAAAAGAAGTTTACAGTTTTGTGTTTTTTTCAAAAACTATAGATAAGGGGTTAGAATTGTATGAATGATTTTCTTCCATTGGAAAATTACAAACCGTTAAGAGATGTAGTTTTTGATTACATGAAAGATGCCATAATTACAGGTAAGTTAAAACCTGGAGAGAGACTTATGGAAGTTCAACTGGCAGAAAAGCTGGGAGTAAGTCGGACTCCAGTGAGAGAGGCGATTAGAAAATTAGAGCTTGAGGGGCTAGTTGTTATGGTTCCTCGAAAGGGAGCTTATGTAGCAGATTTGGATGCAAAAGACCTTTTGAATGTTTTAGAAGTAAGAAGTTCGTTAGAAGGATTAGCTGCTTCTCTAGCTGCTGAAAGAATAACGGAGGAGGAAATTGATAAATTAAAAAGAATTGTAGAAGAATTTCAAAAAAAGATAGAAGAAGGTGATAATGAAGGATTAATAAAATTGGATAAGGAATTTCATGACTTAATTTTTGCTGCTTCTCGTAATGACAAATTAATACAAATAATGAATAATTTACAAGAACATGTACACAGATTTAGAGTCAGATATATAAATGAAGAGAAAAAAGCGAAAAAAATACATCAAGAGCATAAAAAAATTACAGAAGCTATCGAAGCAAGAGATACAGATGCTGCAAGAAGATGGGCAGAGAAGCATATACGCAATTTCCAGACAGAGGTTGTAAAAGACATAAAGTATTTTAGTTACAAGGAGTGATTTGGGTGAATGCCATAATTTTGGCCGGCAGTACTAAAGAGGACAAATTACCTGATAAAGCCTTTGTTAAAATAAATGGGAAGTATATGGTCTCTTATGTAATTGAGGCTTTAAGAGGTTGTGATAAAATAGATAAAATTGCAGTAGTTGGAGATACCGAAAAGCTTAAAAAAGTAGCAGGGATAGATGTTATCATTGAACAAGCTGACAATATAATGGACAATGTTTTGAAGGGGGTGGAGCCTTTTAAAAATGACAAAAGAGTCTTGATTCTTACTTGTGATATTCCTATGTTGACTAAAGAAGCAGTTTGTGATTTTATTGAAAAGTCAGAGGCTACAGGAGCGGACTTATGTTATCCTATTGTTAGAAAAGAAGATAATTTAAAAAAATTTCCTGAGGCTAAAAGGACTTATGCACGGGTGAAAGAAGGAGTTTTTACAGGAGGCAATATTTTTTATGTTAACCCCGGAATCATAGATAGATTAATAAAAGATGCGAAACAATTTATAGCTTATAGGAAAAAACCATGGAAATTAGGAAAATTATTAGGAGGAAAGATATTATTTTTATTTTTAATAGGGAGACTTTCGATTTCTCATATTGAGAAAAAAGCAGAAGAGTTATTTAACATAAAAGGGAAGGCTATCATATCTAAATATCCAGAAATAGGTAACGATGTTGATAAAGAAGAAGATGTAGTAATGGCAACTAAATATCTCAGTCGAAAATAGGCATAGGCCTATTTTTTTTGTATATTTTTTTTCTGAGTGCAAAATATATATTCAGAAGGTGATGCGATGTATAGCTTATTGCATTTTGTAATACAATATTTTACAGTTTATATGTTTGCTAATGTATTCATTGTAGGGATTTATGAGACTTTTATTGAGCCTAAATTTTTAGAGAGGAAAGGACTAGACAGAGATTCTAAGCTGTGTAGGTGGATTGGATTATTTTATATTTTCATTGGAATAGTTGCTGTTATTTTACGAACCTTTTTCCCTATGTAAGGAGGAGAATATGAGATTTTTTGATAAGATATTTGGCAAAAAAGACGATAAAAAGGAAGATAAAAATGGTACACCAGCTTCAAACAGTCTTAAGGTAAATTTAGATTATATAAAAAATAAATTAAAAGATTGTGATGATGTAATATATAGAGATATTTGGGTGGGGGAAAACCAGCAATATAATCTTGCAATTGTATTTATAGATGGGCTTGTGGACAAAAACCTCATAAATGACCATGTACTCCACTCTTTGCTTTTGGATTCAAGACAAGCAGCCCCTTCTATTGAGAAGATAAAAGGCAATTTATATGAGGTTATAAAAAAAGGGACTATAACAGGGGGAGATATAAAAGAGATTACAGATTTAGACAAGTGTATTTTGTCAATTTTGAGTGGAGATACTGCATTATTGTTTGAAGGCTCACCTGAAATAGTCATTATTTCTAGTAAAGGCTGGCAAATGAGGTCGATTTCTTCTCCCGAAGCAGAGACAGTTATAAGGGGCCCACGGGAAGGATTTACAGAAACAATAAGAGTAAATACTGCCCTTGTAAGAAGATGGATTAAAGACCCAAATTTGAAAATAAAACAAATACAGATTGGAGAAAGGACTCATACAGATGTAGCTGTGCTTTATATCGATGATATTGTTGATAGAAATGTGTTGGATAAAGTGATGGAAAGGCTTAAAAACATAAAAATAGATGGAGTGCTTGAAAGCGGGTTCATAGAACAATTGATTGAAGAAGATTGGCACTCACCATTTCCTCAAGTTTTGAGTACAGAAAGGCCTGACAAAGTTGCGGGTTCCCTTTTAGAGGGAAGAGTGGCAATTTTGACAGATAATACTCCTTTTGCTCTTATAATACCTACTACTCTCGCTACTCTTTTTCAATCGCCTGAAGATTATTACGAAAGGTGGATGATATCTTCCCTATTAAGAATTTTAAGGTTTCTTGCGGCAATTGTAGCACTCGTTTCACCAGCTGTTTATATAGCTTTTACAGCCTATCATCCTGGCCTTATACCTACTAAATTGACTTTATATGTTGCAGCAACACGACAAGGTATCCCTTTTCCTGCTTTTTTTGAAGCTTTTATTATGGAAGCTACTTTTGAGCTTTTAAGAGAGGCAGGAGTTAGACTCCCTGTGCCTATAGGGCAAACTATTGGCATTGTAGGTGGTCTTATTATAGGACAAGCTGCTGTCCAAGCGGGTATTGTAAGCCCATTGATGGTAATAGTGGTGGCCGTTACGGCTGTAGCTTCTTTTGCAATACCCAGTTACAGTGCTGCTATTGCTTTTAGAATGCTAAGATTTATATTTATGAGTCTTGCGGCTGTTTTTGGTCTATATGGTATAATGCTGGGATTTATGGTAGTTTTAACTCATTTGGTTGTTTTAAAAAGTTTTGGAGTTCCTTATCTTTCACCTTTTGTGGAAATAGATATAAGTGACCTTGCAGATACATTGATAAAAGCTCCTATAATGTACTTTAAAAATCGGCCAGAAATTTTGAATACTCCTGATAGAAGAAAGATGAAGGATTTAAGGGGAGAAAAAATAGAAAGCATAGAAGACGATAGGAGAGACAACAATGATAAAAAACAATGATAAAATCTCTGCTAGTCAAGTATCAATATTGCTTTTCACTACTATGGTAGGAGCTGGAATATTAAGTCTTCCTGCAGATGTTTCAAAAGAGGTAGGGCCTAATGGACTTATAGCTATCTTAGGAGGAGGAATTGCTTCTCTTTTTTTTGCAAGGCTGATACTTTATTTATCTTCTAAATTTCCTACAGAAACTTTTGTTGAATATACTGGTAAACTTATAACAAGACCTATTTCTATTGTTATAAGTATTATACTTGTTTTTTACTTTACAATATTTGCAAGCCTTGATGTAAGAATTTTTGGGGAAGTTTTAAAAATATATCTTTTACCAAATACACCCATTGAAATGATAATTATTACAATGCTTTTTACTTCTGCTTATTTAGTACGATATGGACTTGAACCAATTGCACGAATGTCAGAAATTTTGTTTCCTATAATGGTGATACCCCTTGTATTACTTTTTTTGCCAGCTTTAACTGACGTAGACTTAAGCAATTTTCTTCCGTTTATGAGAGTTTCACTAATTAAGTTTTTTAAAGGAATGCTTTTGACTACCTATAGTTTTGTTGGCTTTGAGGTATTGTATTTGCTTTTTCCATATGTAATTGATAGAGAGAAGTTAAAAAGAAGTGTCAATTCAGCAGTAATCTCTACGATGTTGTTTTACATGTATATAACTTTTTTTGTAATCAGCATATTTGGATACAAGGAAACAAGGGAACAGTTGTGGCCTTTTTTGACCCTCATTAAATCTCTTAATTTTCCTGTGTTTTTTATTGAAAATGTAGAGGGAATTGTAATGGGAATATGGACATTCACCATCTTTACTTCTATTTATTCTTTTCACTATTTTGCTATTTTGACTCTTACAAAGCTTTTAAAAGCCAGAGAACATTCTTATTTTGTTTTGCCGGCAGTTCCAGTAATGTATTTAATGGCTTTAATTCCCGATTCTATTGTGACAGTTTATAAATATGCGGGTTATGTTTCTCAGTACATGTCAGTGTTTTTTATAGCTATATTGCCAATACTATTGTTTATCATTTTAAAAGTTAAAAGATCAGGTGATAAAGATGAAGAGAAAACTTAAAATAGTGATATTATCGGTTTTAATTGCTCTCATGTTGGCAGGCTGTTGGGATAAAATAGAAATAGAAGATAGAGCTTTTGTGATGGCAATAGGCATAGATCTATCTTCTTCGAATAAAAAATATGTTGTGACTTTTCAATTTCCTAATGTTGCTCAAATAGCAAAAGGTACCAGTGGTGGTGGAGGAGGAAGTGAGAAGCCAAGTTTTGCTGTCTCTGAAGTTGCTGATACAATTTTTTCTGCTTCTCGCCATATAAGTACAAGAATTGATAAAGCGCTGTATTTAGGTCATACACAAGCTATTATTTTTGGCAAAGATGTAGTGGAAAACAAGGATAAATTTCAGCAAGTTTTAGATTCTCTTGACAGGAGTTATGAATTGAGCCGTAAAGTTTATCTTCTTGTAACTCCACAAAAAGCTCAGGATATTCTTCTAAAAAAATACGAGATGGAGCCAAATACAGGAGCTTATATTAGAGATATATTTAAACATTACAATTTGACATCAAAATTTCCAACAATTGACTATAATAAAATTACTAAGTCTCTTCATGAGACGAACGGCAATGCGATAATACCAAAAATAATTGCAGGAAAAGATGAAATTAAAATAGCTGGTTCTGCTATTATTAAAAATTATAAATTAGCAGGTTGGATGGAAGATGATGAAAACATGGGATATATGTGGCTGACTGGTCTTGTGAAGGGAGGAGATATATCTATAAGTATGCCAGGAGATGGAGAAGAAATAAAGATTCCTTTTAATATTTCAAATGTTATTAGAAGGCGAGATGTTAAAGAAGAAAATGGGAAAATTATTTATAGAGTTAAACTGGAGGTGGAAGGAGATATAACGGAATATACTTTTGAAAGACACGGAGAAATGATGGAAGATGATTTGTTAAACGTCATAGAAAGAAAAACTAGTGACGAAATAAAGAAGATGACACAAAAAGCTATAAATAGATTTCAAAAAGAATTAAAAGTAGACATGCTGGGTATAGGAGATTATATTGAAAAATATCATCTAAATTTATGGGAAAAGGTGGGAAAAGATTGGGATAAAATTTTTCCGGAGGTAGAGATAAAAGTAGATGTTACTTCTCATGTACGAAGGATAGGGCTTTTCAGGTAGAAGGGTATATTTTTTAATATATTTGGTAATACTTTAGTTAAACTAAAGAATTGTGATGGAGGATAAAATTATGAAAAGGTTAATTGCATTGATGGTATTAGCAATTATTATAGCAGCAAATTTTTATGGAGCTAAAGCTTCTCATTTGCAAAGAGAAGACCTATCCCGCAAATTAATAAGGTTTCATGTGATTGCCAATAGTGATTCAGAAGAAGACCAGGAATTAAAACTTAAGGTTAGAGATGCTATACTTGTTGATTTAACGCCTAAATTTGAAAAAGTAAAAGATATAAAAGATTCGGAAAGGATTATAAAGCAAAGTATTGAGGAGATTAAAAAGGTTGCGGAGAAAGTAATTCGTAGAGAGGGCAAGAATTATGATGTGAAAGTTGCCTATGGCACCTTTGATTTTCCTACTAGGTATTATGGCACTATTACTCTTCCTGCGGGGAATTATAATGCGCTTAAAGTAGTTATCGGAAACGGCGAAGGTAAAAATTGGTGGTGTGTAATATTTCCTCCCCTTTGTTTTATTGATGCTACCCACGGGTTTACAGATACAAAAACTGCAGAGGAAGTGGCTAAATATCTTTCTCAAGATGAAATGGAACTTATTGAGAAAGAAAAGCCTAAAGTTAAATTCAAAATAGTTGAAATTATAGAGGAATATTATAATAAATTTAAAGTGGCATGGAAGGCGCCTTAAAGGGCGCTTTAATTTTTTAAATTAAAAACAGCGTATAATACTTTTACTACTACAAAAAATATTTACAAACACCAAAGAAAAGGAGGTTCAAAATGAAAATAGATTTTATTCTCCGCATAAAGATTATAATAGCGGTTTTGGCTATTTTTATAACAGCAGTTTTTGAATATGCAGCTTATGATTTGACTAAAACAGCTATGTCTAACCTTTATTGGGGGAATACAGGTAGTGATGTTGCCAAAGTTCAAGCACGGCTTAAAGACTGGGGATATTATACGGGAGCTGTAGATGGATTTTTTGGGGTTAGAACGTGGCTGGCAGTTAGAAAATTTCAAGCATATAATGGTCTTAGAGTTACTGGAATTGTAGATGATGATACAAAAGTAGCTCTAGGTTTTACGACTACTGCACAGGATTTAGCGGCTTATCAGGCTTCTTCTTCTGTCACCACAAATGACGATGTCTATCTTTTGGCAATGCTTATAAATGGAGAAGCCAGAGGAGAACCTTACATTGGAAAAGTTGCAGTTGGAGCTGTGGTGATGAATAGAGTTAGAGACCCGAGGTTTCCTAAAACTATTGCCGGTGTTATATTTCAACCAGGGGCTTTTTCTGCTGTAGAAGACGGTCAAATGTGGTTACCTCCTACGAACGACAGCATAAGGGCGGCAAGAGATGCAATTGCTGGATGGGACCCTACTGGTGGTGCTTTGTATTATTACAATGCCATGAGGGTGACAAATTACTGGATATTTAACAGGCCAATTATAACCCAAATAGGCAGCCATATCTTTGCAAGGTGAGGTGAAAAAATGTTAAAACGAGGCTTGACGGCTTTTGCTTTAATTTTAATATTAGTTTTAGGAGCATGGGGATATAGACAATATATTGAGAAAATTTCTTATCACCGGTATTTACAAGCACAATATGATAGGTCTTTTTATCAATTGGTGTCTAATGTAGAGAACATCGAAACTTCTATGGGGAAACTAATGGTAGCTTCTTCAGATAAAACCACTATTCCTATTTTAGATGAAATATGGAGGGAAGCTTTTTCAGGGCAAGAGCACTTAAATCAACTTCCTATAGGGCAGCCTGAAATAGATAATACTTCAAAGTTTTTGACACAAATTGGCGATTACGCTTACAGTCTTACAAAAAAAGTTGCTTCAGGGCAAAAATTATCACAACAAGATTTAGCAACCCTTACGAAATTACAAAATTATGCGATATTTTTGGGTAAAAACTTACAAGACTTAAGAAAAAAAATTCAAGGTGGATATGAACTAGGGAACTTACGTCAAAAAGGTACACAAAAAATGGGTGAGATTGATAGTAAAATTTTAAATGTAAAAATGAGTAGTGTCAATCAGACTATGACAAATTACCCTACTTTGATATATGACGGCCCTTTTTCTGAAAGTTTAGCAAAAACTACACCTAAAGGTTTAGTTGGGAAAGAAGTTTCTTACGATAGAGCTTTACAAATAGCAAAAGATTTTTATGGAAAGCCTGTAGAATCGCAAAACAAGTATAGTCCTAACAATGGAAAAATAAAAGCCTATGGGATAGAATTAAAATCTCCAGGTAAATTACCTGTTTATATAAATGTCAGTCAAAAAGGTGGATATGTTGTATGGATGATGGACCAGAGAAGTGTGAATAAAATAAATATTTCTCAATCACAAGCTTTGCAGTATGCTAAAAAATTTTTAGAAAAACACGGTTTCAAAAACGTGGAAAGCACTTATTCTATGAAGGCGGATGGTAATGTACAGCTTAATTTTGTTCCTGTACAAGATGAGGTATATTTGTATCCGGACATTGTCAAAGTTAAAGTGGCACTTGACAATGGTGATATAATCGGATTCGACGCTACAGCTTACTACATGAATCATACGGAAAGAAAATTAGAAAAGCCAAAACTTACGGAAAAAGAAGCGGAGCAAAAAGTAAATAAAAACTTAAAAATAGAAGGAACAAAATTAACACTCATTCCTTTGGAGGGCGGGAAAGAAGTATTGGCTTACGAATTTAAAGGAACATACAGAGGTGATACATTTTACGTGTATATAAATGCATTAAATGGAAATGAAGAAAAAATTTTAAAGGTTATAAAAACAGAACATGGAGATTTGACCATGTAGTCCATAACATAAAAGTGCTTTTAAAGGCGCAAAATAAGTGTAGGGCAAAAGAAGGAGGGGATAAAAAATGGGTAGACGCAGAGGCTTGATGTCAGACCAGCTTAAATATGAGTTGGCTAAAGAACTCGGCGTTTACGATACAGTCATGAGGGAAGGTTGGGGAAGTGTTTCTTCTAGAAATTGCGGTAATCTTGTAAAACTTGCAATCGAAAAAGCAGAAAAAATGCTTGTAGAAAATTATAACAACGGAAATACCACCTTCTAAATGCCCACCAAGCCGGGAAAGGAACATCTTCTTCTTTCCCGGCTTTAAATCTATAAAATAAAATTTTTCTTGAATACATATTCTTAAAAGAGTAGAATAAAGATAATGTAAGAAAAATTTGTGGAGTGTGAGAGAATGGCGAAGAAGAAAATAGCTGTTTTATTTGGTGGACAATCAGGAGAACATGAAGTCTCTTTAATGTCTGCAAAGTCTATAATAAACAACCTTGATAAAGATAAATATGAGATTTACATGATAGGTATTACAAAAAAAGGAGAATGGTATTTACATAGAGGAGATGTAGAAAAAATAGAAACCGGAGAATGGGAAGAAGAAGGAATTCCTGCAACTATGGGAGCTTCTACGAAGTATAGAGGAATAATAACTTTCGAAGACGGAAAAAATGGTTTTTATCCTATAGACGTGGTATTTCCTGTTTTGCATGGACCGAATGGAGAAGATGGAACTATACAAGGGCTTTTAGAATTATTAGATATACCTTATGTAGGAGCTAATGTGCTTTCTTCTGCTTTATGCATGGATAAAGTTTTTACAAAAAGGATTTTTAAGGAAGAGGGGCTACCTACACCTGATTTTGTGGTAGTATATAGAAAAGAGATTGAAGACTTAGAAGTTATAAAGAAAAAAGTTGAACACTTGGGATATCCATGCTTTGTAAAACCTGCTAATTTAGGCTCTAGTGTTGGTATTACCAAAGTCCACAATGAGGAAGAACTTCCTGGGGCCTTGAAATTAGCTGCAAAATATGATAGAAAATTGTTGATAGAAAGAGGAATAGATGCTAGGGAAATTGAATGTTCTGTGCTAGGTAACGAAAATCCGCAATCTTCTATTGCAGGAGAAATTGTTCCTTCTAATGAATTCTATGATTATAATGCTAAATATTTTGATGGGGGTAAATCTCTTCTCTTAATACCTGCACCACTTCCAGATGAAAAAATGGAAGAAGTAAGACAATTGGCTATAAAAGCATATAAGGCGTTGGATTTGAGAGGTATGGCGAGAGTAGACTTTTTGATGGATAGAAACACAGGTACCATTTATCTAAATGAAGTTAATACCATTCCCGGGTTTACGAAAATAAGCATGTATCCTAAACTGTGGGAAGTAAGTGGGAAGCCGTATTCAATATTATTGGACGAACTTATAAACTTAGCGATAGAGAGCTATAATGAAAAATGTAGAGAATGGTGAGAAATAAGGGAAGAAGGGGAGAGGTAATTGAAAAAAGCGATTATATCTGTAAAAGGTACTCAAAAAAACGATCAAAATGAATCTGATACAATAGAACTTATTACAGAGGGCAGTTTCTATATTAAAGGCAATACCTTTTATGTAGTATATGAAGAAAGTGAACTATCAGGAATGGATGGAACTACTACTACTTTAAAAATTACAGAAGACAAAGTTACATTATTGCGATTTGGTACTAACAAATCTAAAATGGTTTTTGAGAAAAACAAAAGATACGAGTCTGGCTATGATACCCCTTATGGAAAAATTCTTTTAGGAATACTGCCGAAAGACGTAAAAGTAACTATGTCGGAAACTGGCGGTGAGATTACTATAAAATATGCTCTTGACCTTAATAACAAGACTGTGAGCAATAATGAACTATACTTAAAAGTGCGGGAGGTAAATTGACTTGGAGAACATTATACAAAAGGTAAAAGATGAAATAAAAGACATGGTGACTACCGCTATTAAGAATTCTCTAAAAGAAGGTTTGATAAATATAGAGGTTATTCCAGAAATAGAAATAGAAGAACCAAAGGAAAGGCAGCACGGGGACCTTGCAATAAACACGGCGATGGTGATGGCAAAGCGGGCTAAAATGCCTCCTAAAAAAATTGCAGAAATTATTGTTTCAAAAATGGACACTTCAAATACTTTTATAGAAAGAATTGAAATCGCAGGACCTGGCTTTATCAATTTCTTTTTGAAGGATAAATTTTTGGAAGAAACTTTAAAGCTCGTTTATGAACGAGGGAAAGATTATGGACGAGTAAACATTGGGAATGATAAGAAAGTGCAAGTGGAATTTGTATCGGCAAATCCGACGGGTCCTATGCATATGGGAAATGCAAGAGGCGGTGCTTTGGGAGATGCCTTGGCGTCAGTACTTGACTATGCAGGATACGATGTTACAAGGGAATTTTATATAAACGACGCAGGAAATCAAATAGAAAAATTTGGATATTCCCTTGAGGCAAGATACCTGCAATTATTGGGTATACCTGCTGAAGTGCCTGAAGGCGGCTACCACGGGGAGGACATAATAGATAGAGCGAGAGAGTTTTTAGAAATATACGGAGATAAATATAAAGATGTGCCATCAGAAGAGAGAAGAAAAGCACTCATAGAATATGGACTTAAGAAGAATTTAGAAAAAATAAAAGAGGATTTAGCTCTTTACGGTATAGAATATGACGTGTGGTTTTCTGAGCAATCTCTTTATGACAGTGGAGAAGTATATAAAGTAATTGAAGAACTTAAGCAAAAAGGATACACTTATGAAAAAGACGGAGCTTTGTGGTTTAAAATGACATTATTCGGCGCGGAAAAAGACGATGTATTAGTAAGGGCCAATGGGTTTCCTACCTATTTGGCTTCTGACATAGCCTATCACAAAAATAAATTTATAACTCGCGGATTTGATTGGGTTATAAATGTTTGGGGTGCGGATCACCATGGTCATGTTGCTCCTATGAAAGGAGCGATGCAAGCACTTGGCATAGATCCTGACAGGCTTGACGTTGTTTTAATGCAGCTTGTGAAACTTATAGAAGGCGGTCAAGTTGTCAGAATGTCCAAAAGGACAGGCAGAATGGTGACACTACGAGACCTGATAGATGAAGTAGGGAAAGATGCAGCGCGGTTTTTCTTCAACATGAGGTCTGCAGACAGTCCCATTGATTTTGACCTTGACCTAGCTAAAGAACAGTCAAATGAAAACCCTGTCTTTTATGTCCAGTATGCCCATGCAAGGATTTGCTCAATTATTAGACAGTTGGAAGAAACTGGAGTAAAGATAGATAATATAGATGAAGTAGATTTAAGCCTTTTAAAAGAAGAAGAGGAAAAAGAATTAATTAAAAAATTGGCATATTTCCCTGAAGAAATTACCATTGCAGCAAAGACATTGGCACCCCATAGGATTACGAGATATGTACTTGATGTAGCATCGCTTTTCCATTCTTTTTATAACAGTCACAGAGTAAAAGGCGTAAAAGAAGATTTGATGAAAGCAAGGTATGTGCTCATATTAGCAGTAAAGACTGTTATAAAGAACGCTTTAGATATATTGAAAATAACATCACCAGAGAGAATGTAAAAGGCGGTTTTTCCGCCTTTATTTTGTGGTATAATATGGTTAGGAGGTGTTTATTATGAATATAAAATGGTTGGGACATTCGAGCTTTAAGTTGACATCTGAAAAAGGCACGGTTATTGTTACAGACCCTTTTGATGAATCAGTTGGGTACCCTATGCCAAATGTGAAGGCAGACATTGTGACATCTTCTCATTCCCATTTTGACCACAATTATTTTAAAGCAGTAAAGGGAAACTTTGATATTGTTGACACAGTAGGAGAACATAATATAAAAGGTATCAACATAAAAGGTGTAAATACATTTCACGATGACGAACATGGTGCAAAAAGAGGTAAAAATATAGTTTTTGTTTTTGATATTGATGGAATCAGAGTCTGTCACATGGGAGATTTGGGACATGTTTTAACAGAAAAGCAAGTTGAAGAAATAGGACCAGTTGATGTTCTACTCATTCCTGTTGGAGGCTATTATACAATTGATGCAAAACAAGCGGTAGAAGTGATGAACCAGTTAAAGCCTAAAATAACCATACCAATGCACTATAAAACGGAGTTTATTAATTTCCCTATTGATACTGTGGATAACTTTTTGGATATGACAGGTGGCAAAAAGATTTTATCCACAGAAATGGGTATTACTAAGAAAGATCTAGAAAGTGAGCCAAAAGTAATTGCTTTAAATTATCAATATTCTGTATAATTTAAAATGAAGTACAGTTCCTTTGTTTTCACTAAGAGCTTTAGCTTAAACCAAAAAAGTGGGTATCTCATTCCTTTTTAAATTTTTTTAAAAACAAATGAATATAAAAAGACAAAAAGGGCAATATAATAGTGTAAGGTTCGTAATGGTCGAGCCAAGGTCATCACAGGACGCAAGTTCTGTAATGGCCGGCCAAAGATTGGTATTCGACCAAAAGGTCGGATGCTAGTCGGCGGGCAGATTATAATATGTCCATGTAGAGCCTTAATTTTAAGGCTAAAAAGGATGTATTATAGTCGAGCTAAGACTATTATAGGTGCCGCAGGTCGAAGTACGTCATGTACTTAGACTGGAGGTCTTATGCAAAGTGCATAAGGTTTCTAAGGTATCTATAATAGTCGAGCATAGGTCAGTACAGGTTTTGCAATACTTTACCTTTTAAGTGAGGTATAAAGAGATTTGTACTGGCTGAAGCGAAGACCATTACGAGCCTTACTTTTTTCAAACACTGGGGACGGTTCCTTTTGTCTGAAAATCAAAATAAACGGACAAGAGGAACCGTCCCCTTTGTCTTGTTTTTATTTTATTTGTTTAAATTTATAAAAATATATTATGTGGAGATTTTTATTTTATTATTATATAATTGTTTTAAAGAAGAAAAAAATATAAAATTGAGGGATAGCAAATGAAAAGATTATTTTTACTTCTTGCTTTAGTGATGTTTGTTTTAACTTCCTGTGATGTAGTAAAACTAAAAGAATCATCCACAACTAGGCAAGAACAACCTATAAGGCTGGTATTTTCTCTTCCTAATTCAGGAGAAGATTTTGATAATACCCTTTATACAGTCCTTTTATACGATGGCAATTCTAACAAAATAGCAGGTGAATTTTTAAAAAATAAACGCATTGGATATTATAAATTATCACCAAAACAAGATAGAATTATTGTGGGAATCCATTATGATGCTGCTTCATTTGAATACTATGTGATAAACATTGATGGCAGTGACCCAAAAAGACTTACTCTTCCTGTAATAGATGGAATAAATCCAGTGTGGAGTAATGATGGGGAGTATATCTATGGCATTTCACCGGATTCTTTAAATGCTAAAAGTGGGTATATATTTTCTTATGATGTGGATAAGGGGACATTTGAAAAGTATCCTTTAGAAGGTAAAATAAATTCTTGTGGCAAAATTAAGCCGTATTTTGATAATAAAGGTGTGCTGTTTATTTGTGATAGCAAAATAAACTATCTAAATTTTGAAAACAAGGTCGTGAAACCGGTTTACAGTTTTAAGGAAAATGTAACGTATGAGAGTTTAGATAAAAGTAGAACTATATTTGTTCTAAATGATGAGAAAAACAGCTTAGATGTTTTGGATGGAGATAACTTTAAAATAATAAAAAGCTATAAAGACATTTTAAAATACAAATTTTATTCTCTTGATAGTATGACATTTCCGGCTGGTGAACATGTTATATTCAAGATTTATAAATATGATGATAAAGGTAATTTTATAGATGCTCCTATAGTAAGTTTTGACTTAAATGGGAATGTGAAAGAATTAAAGGAAAGCAATAAGTTAGAATGGAATTCAGTAAAATTTGTTTGTGAAAGCAAACTGGCTGGTGTGACTGGAGATGAGAAAGTATTTTTTTATGATTTAAATAGACCTCAAGACATGCCATATATGGAGATGGTGCTTTGCCGCTATAACGAAATTGGTTATTTAAAAAAACTCAAAATTGCTCTGCCAAATGGGTGGAAGGAGAAATTTACAGGCGGAAATGAAATTTGTATTTTAAATACAAAAGATGAGGTTAAAGGTGAAATATATGTTATAAGTTATTACAAAGATCAATATTTTGGGGGCTTTCTTCCAAATCACAGTGAAGTTTTAAAAGAAGAAAATATAAAAACACCTATTGGAGAAGGGAAAGTTGCCGTTTTGAGGAGAAGCCCTCCTGCTGCTTCTAATGACCATAAAACATATATTGAGATTTTTGGGATTATTCCAATTGCGGACAGTGATTTAGCTTACTGCATATGGCTTGGACCATTTAAAGATGATGTAAAAGCTATAAATGATGCTTTAAGGGATATGGAATACATTATGAAAAATTTAAATACAATGTGACTTTAGTCATGAGGAAATGGTGACTTTGTATACTACAAAATTTCCACCATTTCCTTTATTATATTCTTAAGAAAGACAAATTAATTTCAGACAAAGATACAAAGGGGAATTTCCCTTTCGTCTGAAAATTTATTTTGTAAGGGGAGGGTATTTCATGAAGATAGTTAAAATGAAGGATGTAATAAAAAGGTTTGGTGATGTTATAGCCAGATAGGGAAAGGCAAATAGAGCTTTCAATTTTTTCCGAGAGAGAAAAAGAAATAATTAAACTTATATGTGAAGGATTATCTAATAGAGAGATAGCTGAAAAGTTATTTATTTCTGAGGGAACGGTAAAAAATTATGTCACTTCTATTCTTAATAAAACAGGTTTTAAACACAGAACTCAAATTGCTGTTTATTTTTCAAAAAGTGGACTTACATAAGGATCAGACAAAAGGAACCGTCCCCTTTGTCTGGATTGTTTAGATTGATTGAAATTTATAAAAACTAAAAGTATAATGAAAGTATAAAGAAAGAGTTGGAGTAAAAAGTAGGGCAAAGTCATATGGAAGGGGATAAATGATGGAAGGCAAAGAGGATGAAGTAAAAAAAATTATTTATGAAAAGATGAGTATTGAAGAAGTGATACACAATTTAAAAGTTGATGTAGACAATGGTTTAACAAGAGAAGAAGTTGCAAAAAGATTAAAAACCTATGGCTATAATGAAATACCTGAAAAGAAAGAAAATCCCTATTTGAAGTTTGCAAAAAAGTTTTGGGGACTTACAGCATGGATGTTAGAAGCTGTGATTGTTCTTTCTTATATACTTCATAAATATCTTGATATGTATATTATTTTAGCCCTTTTAATTTTAAATGCTGTTATAGGATTTTTACAGGAGGAAAGAGCTTCTCAAGCTGTTGAAACTTTAAAGCAAAAACTTAGAATAAATGCTAGAACTTTGAGAGATGGAAAATGGCAGATGATACCGGCAAGAGAATTGGTACCAGGAGACGTAGTAAGGATAAGGGCAGGAGATTTTGTACCTGCTGATTTAAAACTGTTAGAAGGACAATTAGAAGTTGACCAGTCAGCCCTTACAGGTGAGTCTTTGACTGTATCAAAAGAAAAATCAAATATGCTTTTTTCGGGTTCTATTATAAAATCCGGGGAAGCAAATGCTGTAGTCGTTTTAACAGGCAATCAAACATATTTTGGAAAAACCACTGAATTGGTACAATTAGCACGACCTAAGCTTCATGCTGAAGAAGTTACATCGCAAGTTATAAAATGGCTTCTTATAATAGTAGGGGTTGCATTGGTTTCGGCTTTTATGGTGTCTTATTTCATAGGCATAAAGCTTATAGAAGTTGTACCACTTGCTCTTGTGCTTTTGGCATCTTCTGTTCCTGTTGCACTTCCAGCTATGTTCACAATAAGCATGGCAATAGGATCTATGGAATTAGTAAAAAAGGGAGTTTTGGTAACAAGGTTAAGTGCAGCAGAAGATGCAGCTACTATGAATACAATTTGCTTAGATAAAACGGGGACAATTACAATGAATAAACTTTCTTTAACAGATGTCATCCCCTTAAAAGGTTTTAGTGAAAATGACGTTTTATTATATGGTGCTTTGGCTTCTCAAGAGGCTAACCATGACCCTATAGATTTAGCTTTTTTATCTGCAGCACAAGAAAAAAATATTTTTTTAGAGGATTATGTGCAAAAGGCTTTTTATCCCTTTGACCCTAAGACAAGAAGAACAGAAGCTATTGTAGAAAAGGATGGAAAGACTTTTAAAGTTGTAAAGGGTGCTGTAAATGTAATAGCAGACCTTACAAAAGAAGATGAAAATATTTTTAACGAAAAGGCAATGGATTTTGCAGAAAAGGGATATAGAACTCTTGCAGTAGCGGTGGGAGAAGATGATAATTCTTTAAGAGTCGTTGGATTAGCTGCTCTTTATGATATGCCAAGACCCGATGCAAAAAAGTTTATAGAAGAGTTAAAGAACCTTGGAGTAGCAGTCAAAATGCTAACGGGAGACGCACTACCTATTGCCAAGGAGACAGCAAGGCAAGTAGGAATAGGGGAGAAAATAACTGATGCATCGCAGTTTAGGGATATAGTTGGGAAAGACCTTGATAAAGCAGCTGAAATTGCAGAACAAAGTGATGGTTTTGCAGAAGTGTATCCACAGGACAAATATTCTATTGTTAAAAGTTTGCAGAAAAAAGGGCATATTGTGGGCATGACAGGGGATGGAGTAAATGATGCACCGTCACTTAAACAAGCAGAGGTAGGCATAGCTGTAAGCACTGCAACAGATGTGGCTAAAGGAGCTGCCAGTGTTGTTTTGACAGGAGAAGGGCTTTCTAACATTGTAGATTTAGTAAAAGTAGGTAGAATGATATACCAAAGGTTATTGACATGGATATTTAATAAGGTTGTGAAGACCTTTCAAATTGTCGTATTTGTAGTTGTGGCGTTTTTGCTTACAAAAAAATTTATAGTATCAGCATTTGATGTGGTTTTACTCTTGTTTGTGGTAGATTTTGTTACGCTATCCATTTCTACAGATAATGCAAGATGGTCAAAAGAGCCAGACACTTGGAATGTAAGTGGCATTGTAAAGTCTTCTATGATATTGGGGATATTAGTGGTTTTAGAGTCCCTTGCTATTTTGTATATAGGGTTAGGGCCTTTAGGACTTAAAAGCGATTACAATTTGATTAGGACTTACTCTTTCTCAATATTATTCTATTTTGGAATGTTTACGGTATTTGTTGTAAGAGAAAGAGGACATTTTTGGGAATCAGTACCTAGCAAATCTTTGCTTTATATTGTATTAGCAGATATAGTTATAGTTACTCTTTTAGTGACTTTGGGCATACCAGGTGTGAAGCCAATTCCAATTGTTGATACTATGGTTGTGATTGGATTATCCGCCATATTTTCCTTTGGAATAAATGATTGGTTCAAGTACCTTTTGTTAAAAGGGAAAAAATGAAAGGACGCATAATATTTTAAAGCCGCCTTTTAAAGCGGCTTTTTTGGAGGATATGTATGGGAGGAAAGGAGAACATATATGTTGTTCATCGACCAGATTAAGTTTTTGCCTAAGGAAGTAAAACGTTTTATAGCAACTGAAGCTTTATTGGGTATAGGAATGGGGATTTTTGGCTTGGTATTGAATTTGCACTTGCTTGCTTTAAACGTTTCTCCTGAACAAATAGGAGCTCTTAATTCTGTAGGAACTTTAGTGATGGGGGCAGCTGCTATTCCGGCAGGTTTTTTTGCTAATTATATTGGGAGAAAACGAATTTTTATATCAGGAATAACTCTTACAGGGATAGGATATTGGCTTTTTGGATTAGGGAAATCTATAGGAGTTTTTTATTTGGCACAGATTATACAATTTATAGGAATTTCCTTTTTGATTACAACAGAAGTACAGCTTCTTTTTTCCTATGCTAAAACAAATGAATTGGAAACTGTAAGTTATAGCCTTTTATTTGCTATTTTTACTCTATTTAGTGGAATAGGTACGCTTTTGGGAGGCTTTATACCCAATTGGTTTCCATATGGAAATACAAAATATCAAAGTTCTGTGTATATATCAGCCACGTTAATTTTAGTGGCGGCTTTATTGAGAGGGATTTTGTTGCCATGCGTAAATAATAGTTTTGATAAGGGTAAGAGTAAGTTGTTATTGTTAAATATTAGAATTTACCAAGTTTTTGATAAAAAAATTCTTTTAATTACTTTTTATCTTTTTTTGGCTGGAATGGCTTTTTCTACAATAGTTCCTTTTCAAAACGTGATTGTGAAATTTCGAATGGGTTGGAGCGATGAGTATGTTTCCTATTTGCTAACAGTAAATGGGTTAATTTTGTTTTTTGCTTCCATGATAATGCCATGGATAATAAATAAATTTGGAACCATTAAAGCTTATTACTATGTATATGGGATGAATTTATTGTTTGCATTTATATTAGCCTTTAATAATATTTCTGTAATGATGTTTTCAACAATATTTTTACTAAGAAGTGGTAGTTTTACGCTTTTAAATAATATGATGGAAAGTCAAACAATGTCTGTTGTAGAGGAAGAAAAAAGGGATTTTTTTGCTGGAGTAAAATCGCTTTTAAGGAGCATAGGATCAGCAATAGCCAGCTATTTAGCTGGCTATATATTGGAAAACAAGAATTATACATATCCTTTCTTGATTACTTTTATAATACTTTTAGTAAGCCTTTTGTACTTTGTTGTATTCATTAAGCCTATTTTTCTTGAGAAGATAAAGAATGGCAAATTTTCTTTTGAAGAAGAAATTCAAAAAGATGTGGAAGGTATGTAGCTATACCAAATGGCAAGCTACGAAATGCCTTCCTCCTATATCTTTGTATTCTGGTATTTGTTCTCTACAAATGTCTTTAGCAAGTGGGCATCTTGTGTGGAATTTACATCCTTTTGGTGGATTTGCAGGGCTTGGTATGTCTCCTTCTAAGATTATTCTTTCTCTTTTTAAATCTGGATCTGGAATTGGAACGGCAGACAAAAGGGCTTGTGTATAGGGGTGAAGTGGATGAGCAAAAAGCTCATCTCGTGCTGCCATTTCAACTATAGATCCAAGATACATTACTGCAACTCTTGTACTTATGTGTTCTACTACACTTAAATCGTGAGAAATAAACAAATAAGTTAATCCTTTTTGCTCTTGCAAATCCATAAGCAGGTTGATTATTTGGGCTTGTATTGATACGTCAAGAGAAGATACAGGTTCGTCTAATACAATAAATTCAGGATCTAAAATGAGTGCACGAGCTATTCCTATTCTTTGCCGCTGACCACCAGAAAATTCATGAGGATAGCGGTCTATATGATACGGAGCTAATCCGCATATTTCCATTGTTTCTATAACTTTATCCCGCAATTCATTTTTAGAAATAAGACCATGATCCAAAAGAGCTTCTCCTATGGCATCTCCTACCCTAAGGCGGGGATTTAAAGAGCTAAAGGGGTCCTGGAAAACTAATTGTATTTTAGGTCTTAATTTTCTAAGCTCGCTTTTTTTGAGACTGTGAATAGGAATAGATTTATAAAAAACTTCTCCGTCAGTTTTATCATACAACCTTATTATAGTGCGTCCGACTGTGCTTTTTCCACAACCAGATTCGCCAACAAGACTTAAAGTTTCACCTTTATTTATAGTGAATGTTACTCCATCTACTGCTTTTACATATCCTATTGTTCTTTGTAGGACACCGCCTCGTATTGGAAAATATTTTTTTAGGTTTTTTACTTCTATTAAAGGTTCACTCATTTTTTTCACTCTCCTTCATAGAGCCAACAGGCAGCTTTGTGTCCACTTTTGTCAGCAGTAAGCTGAGGCATTTTTTGGCGGCAAATGTCCATTGCATATTCACACCTATCGCTAAAATAACAATAGTTTCCCAAACCAATAGGGTTAGGTACTTGCCCTGGGATTGTGTATAGTCTTTCTTGTCTTTGCCCAATTATTGGTTTTGCCTTCAAAAGACCTCTTGTGTACGGGTGCTTAGGATTTTTAAAAAGTTCTTTTACAGGAGCTTCTTCAATTACTTTTCCAGCATACATTACTATTACATAATCTGCCATTTCAGCAACAATTCCAAGGTCATGGGTTATAAGCATTAAAGCCATGTTTCTTTCCTGTTTTATTTTTTTTAAAAGGTCAAGAATTTGAGCTTGAATTGTTACATCCAAGGCCGTTGTTGGTTCATCTGCTATTAAAAGTTTTGGATCGCAACTTAGAGCAATTGCAATCATTATACGCTGCCTCATTCCACCACTTAGTTCATGGGGATAGCTTGTCATTATTTGCTCTGCTCTTGGTATACCTACCTGCTTTATAAGTTCAATTGCTTTATTCCAGGCTTCTTTTTTTGTCATAAGTTTGTGTACCATTAAGGGTTCCATTAGTTGATCACCAATTGTTAAAACAGGATTTAAAGAAGTCATTGGTTCCTGAAATATCATACCTATTTCATTGCCTCGTATTCTTCTCATTTCTGCCTCACTTAATTTAAGGATATCTCGCCCATCAAAGATTATTTCGCCACCTTCAATTTTCCCAGGAGGAGACTGAATTAATCTCATTAGGGATAAAGCAGTTACGCTTTTGCCACAACCTGATTCACCAACTACACACACTGTTTCCCCTTCTCGTATAGAGAAACTTACATCATTTACTGCTTTTACAACACCTTCTTCTGTATAAAAATAGGTCTTTAAGTTGCGAAATTCCACAAGATTTCTTGCCATTTTGATTCCTCCTAAATTTTTTGCCTAGGATCAAAAGCGTCTCTTAAAGCATCACCAATGAAATTGATAGCTACAACAGTTAACATTATGGCGACACCTGGCGGAATCCAAAGCCATGGACGCTTTGTAAAATCGATCATATTATTTGCAGCAGACAGCATATATCCCCAAGAAGGTGTTGGAGGGATCACACCTAATCCTAAAAAGCTTAAAGCAGATTCTGATAATATTGCACCAGCAACTCCCAAAGTTGCGGAAACTATGACAGTGGGTAATACGTTGGGGAAAAGGTGTTTTATGATTTTTTTACTATCTCTTAAACCTAAGACTTCTGTTGCCAGCATGAATTCCTGTTCTTTTAAACTTAATATCTGGCTTCTTACAAGTCTAGCAAGACCTACCCAAGATATAAACCCTAAGATAAACATGACATAATATATCCTTTGAGGTGGAGGAATTTTTAAATCAGACATTATTGCACCTAACATGATTAGGATAGGAAGACCAGGCATAGCGTAAATGATATCTGCTAACCTCATTATTATGACATCTAACCAGCCACCGTAATATCCTGCGATAGAACCTAATGCACCACCGATTAAAATGATTATTAAAGTAGCTGCAATTCCTACTGTAAGGGAGATTCTACCTGCAAGCATCAGTCTTAAAAGTACATCTCTTCCTAGATTATCTGTACCAAGCCAGTGATCCCTACTTGGTGGTTGATTTCCATTTGATACATCTATTTTTGCATCCATGTAAGGTGAAAAATAAGGCCCTATAAAAGAGAAAAGGAGCATAAAAATCAAAATTACCAATCCCAATATAGCGTATTTATTTTTTAAAAATCGATGAAAAGCGTCTCTCCAAATTGAAGGTGCTTTTTTCTGATTATTTTTCTTTTTATGATCAAGAGGTTGACTAAGTTGATCCAATCTTTATCCCCCCTATTTAAGTCTTACACGCGGATCAGCAACGCCATACAAAACGTCAGCTAAAATATTTGCTAAAATTGTAAGAACAGTGATGAGCATCGTGTATCCCAAAAATAAGGGATAATCTCTTATATAAATTCCTTCTAGAACGACTTTACCAATGCCTGGCCAGTTGAATATCCTCTCAGTTATCATTGCACCTGCAAATAAGCTAGGTAATTCTAAAGTAAATAAAGTGATCAAAGGTAGAAGAGCATTTCTTAAAGCATGTTTAAAAATAACAGTTCTTTCCTTTAAGCCTTTAGCTCTGGCAGTCCTTATATAGTCTTGCTTTATGACTTCTAGCATATTTGCCCTAAAATAGCGGCTTAAGCCCCCTACACTTATTAAAGTTAAAGTAGCAACAGGAAGCACCATGTGCTTTGCAACATCAACTATATGGACCCAACCAGTATAATTGGATGCTGTCGTTATCATTCCACCTAATGGAAACCATTTGAGGTCTACTGCAAAAACTTTAAGCATAACAAGGCCTAAGAAGAAAGAGGGTAAAGAGTAAAGGATAAACACAAGCAAGGTAGCTATGGTATCGAATACGGAATACTGCCGTACAGCAGAATAGATACCGACTATAGAGGCAATTAACCATTCAAAGAACATTATGGCAACTCCTAATATAAATGAATTCCATATAAAATCGTTTATTACTTGTATAACAGGTTTTTTAAACATTAAAGAGTCGCCCAAATCACCCTTTAGGACACCGTTTGCCCAAGAAATATACCTTTCAGGAAGTGGTTTGTCCAATCCATAAAGTGATCTCAATTGTGCTGCCCTTTCCTCGGTCATCTTAGGGTTTTGAAGTTGAGAGGTGACGTAGTCACCAGGTGCTAATGCAAAAATTAGAAATATTATAATGGATGCCCCGATTAATGTAGGAATACTCTGTAGTAGTCTGCGTATAATAAACTGTGTCATTCTATCCCTCCTAATAGATGAAAAGCCCGGCCCTATTGAGTCCGGGCTTTTAAATTTAAATTAATACGCAAGAATTTCTGCTTGATACAGTGAATAAGTAAAATCTCTAAAAGATGAAATTTGGAATCCCACTACCCTCGCATTTTTTGCATTAAGGTCATTTCTTTGGTACAGGAAGATATATGGTAAGTCGTCATTTAATACTTTGTAAAGTTCATGATAAATTTCTTTGCGTTTGTTCATATCTAATTCTTCACGGCCCTTTAGTATGAGTTCATCAACTTTTGGAGTTGCATATCCTATTCTATTCTGGGAACCTTTTGAGAAGAATATGGTATAAGGATCTGGTTCGGGAGTTAATGACCAAGCCATGAAATACATTTCAAAATCACCTTTGTTGACCTTGTCAATTATCGCATTAAAATCAAGAGGCTCTGCAACGAATTCTATACCTAAGTCTTTGTAGTTTTCTACTGCCATTGGCACCAAAGCGTCGTTTACTGCATTAGGTGACGAAGCTAAAAAGTGTATTGTAAATTTTTGGCCATCTTTATAACGATAGCCATCTGGTCCCAGCTTCCAACCAGCTTCATCTAAAAGCTGCTTTGCTTTTTCTGGATTATAGTCATAATGTATTATGTCTTTTTCATCAGGATATGCCCATGATACTTTGGACTGGGGTACATCTCTTACTTCTGCTAAACCCTGATATACAGCATCAACTATAGCTTTACGGTTAAGACCATAAGCTAATGCTTTACGAACTCTTACATCCTGAAATTTTGGAAGTTTGTGATTAAAAGCTATATAACCATAACCATTAGTTGGAAGCAGACTATAATCAACAAATCCAAGATTTTCCAATAACTCTACGTTATCTTTCTTTGCTGAGATATTTGAGGTTTCATAATCTGTTTCACCGGTTTGTAACATTTGAACAGCTGTTTCATCTGTTGTAGTTTTGTAAATTAAGTGTTTAATTTTTGGAGTACCTTTCCAGTAATTCTCATTTGCTACTAAACGAACTTCTTGACCAGGAACAAATTTTTCAAATACATAAGGACCTGAGCCAAGTGGCTGCTGTTCTAAAGCCTTTACCCCGTCTAATTTGCCTTTAGCAAAGTCTTTTCCATAATAATGTTGTGGGATAACTGGGATATTAAGGTCTGATAAAGAAGTCCCTAAAACTTTTTCTAATTGAATCTGTATTGTATGGTCATCTATTATTTTTATTCCTTCAATCTTATCTGCATTTCCTTCATTATATTCTTTGAATCCTTTAATTCCTGCTGAAGATAAAGCAATTGGACCATCATAAGTAGGATCAGATAGTATATAATAAGAAAATTCTACATCCTTACTCGTCAAAGGTGTTCCATCACTAAATTTTACATCATCGCGTAAATGGAAGGTGATAGTATTGTTATCTTTGTCTATATCCCAACTCTTTGCAAGAGATGGAATGTATGTTCCATCGAAGTCAACATCTAGTAAATTATCAAACATGGCACTATTTACATAATTGTCATATGATGTTTCAGAATAGAGAGGATTAAAAACTCCTTTCGGTTCATACAGACCTATTATAATTGTGTCGGTGCGAGTTTTAGATGCTTCTGGTATTTTTGAAGTGTCTTTTGCTTTAATCCAGTTGCTACTATCTTGAACTGAAGCTGTAGGTGTTGTTTTTTGTTCTTGAGATTGTTGTGGCGTTTGAGTTTCTGTCTTACCACAGGAGGTTAAAAAAACAGATAGGATAAAAATTAGGGTCACAACTAGAGGAAGCCATTTTTTTCTTAGCATTTTTTAAATCCCCCTTATCTTTTATTTTTGACTATAATTATTTTATATTGTAGACGATTACTATTATAGCATATTTAATATTGACTGGCAATATAGTTGTTAAAAATGTAAAAGATTTGTGAATTGATTTATTTTTTTAGAACATAGAATTAGAAACATAAAAATGAGGAGTAATTCTGACAATTTTTAAATTATTTATTTAAATTTTTATGTTGTATCATGGAAGTTTAGTACTCTTTGATATAAATTTTATAAATTTATAAAGAATGATACTTTTAAAAAGTAACTCCTGTGTATTAATCGAGTTTTTTGTATTTTTATTACTATAAAAATAGTTTTTAGAAATTATAATTTAAATATATTAAACTAAAAAAGAAAGGAACGATTCCATACGACTGAATTTTTCAAAAGCTTTTAGATCAAACAAAGAGAACAGCCCCTTTTATCTATTTGTTTGTATTCATTAAGCCTATTTTTCTTGAGAAGCTAAAGAATGGCAAATTTTCTTTTGAAGAAGAAATTCAAAAAGATGTGGAAGGTATGTAGCTAGATAATTTAATCGCGAAAAAATAGATTTTGAAAAATATGGGTGTTGATTTATAAGCAATTATTGGTATAATATTTTTATAAAATAAGAGTAAAAGATGGTGATAAAATGTCAAGTAATTTTGTTCCCGAGATAACTTCACCTTTAAGACAAAAGATGGTTTTAGTTCCTGAAGTCATTCATCAAAAAGCTTCAGGCATAAAAGTTTATGGAAAATTAATAAAGTCTCTTGTTTTTACTACAGATATTGCGCTTATTAGAAATACTAATGCTCATGCTGTTTTAGCTGTATATCCTTTTACTCCTCAACCGGTTATTACCCATGCTCTTATGATGGCAGCAGATATTCCGGTATTTTGCGGTGTAGGTGGAGGACTTACACAAGGGAAGAGAGTTGTAAACCTAGCTCTTGATGCGGAATTTTCTGGAGCAATGGGAGTTGTTGTAAATGCCCCTACTGCCAATGATATAATCAAAAAAATGAGAGCGACAATAGATATACCTATTGTTGTAACTATAGTGTCGGAGAAAGAGGACATAAAAGGCAGAGTAGAAGCTGGTGCTACAATACTTAACATATCTGGTGCGCAAAAGACCCCTGATTTGGTGAAACGGGTAAGAGACATTTGTCCTGAAATACCTATTATTGCGACAGGAGGTCCCACTGAGGAGACTATTTTAAAGACGATAGAAGCGGGTGCTAATGCCATATCCTATACTCCTCCTACAAATGCAGAGATTTTCTCAGAAATAATGGACAAATACAGAAAAGAAAGGGAATAACTAAAAGGGCTTTTAAGCCCTTTTAGTTATTATAAGTTCATTTTGTTGTCAATCAGATATGAGGTTATAAAAAAGAGAATAAAGAGCATAAATGTTTCAAAAGTCAAAGCAGCGATATTTAAATCTCCTGGTATAAGATTAAATGTTATATTAGAATTAGTGTTAGCAGCTTTTGTGATTATACTGCCAGTTCCAATATGAATGGAATAAGGGAATAATTTTAATATAAGGGTAATAAGTTTATTTGTTATGAAATAAATTAACCACATCAACATGAAAGAAATCAATATGGCGTATTTGTTTGAGTAAAAAATTGTTTTTGTAAGAGTTATGCTAAAATATGACAGAAGAATTAAATAGATAAAGAAAAATGTTATAAGTGTAAAAGCTGTTATTAGAATATTTTTATATTCTAAAATAAAATTGTTTACTGTTTCCACAGGGTAATTTACTGATAGATTCAAATAGGATAGAAAAATAACAGTGAACATAAATATTAGGAATTCAACAATAGCAACTATTAATTTTGCCCCCAATATTATTTCTCCTTTTTTGGGAATTGTAAAAATTAAATATCCAGAGTTTCTAAAAACATCTTTAGCATAGAGTATTATACCTGATATTATTAGAACAATATAGATTAAGTAAGTTTCTAAAAATGAAAAAGCTAACGAAACTGTAAAATCATTGGGAGTAACTCTTGTATTTATATAAAAAAACATAAAAAGCATGCCTATTAAAGCTGCAATGTAATATTTGGATTTTCCCTGTAATTCATATTTTATGAGTTTAAACATTGGCATATACCTCCCTAAAAATTTCATCAATTGATTTTCCCTTTTTGGCTCTTAATTCTTCTGCATTTTCTTTTAAAATTATTTTTCCTTCAGAGATAAAAACAACTTCATCAAAAACTTTTTCTATATCACTTATAATATGAGTAGAAATAACAATTGAGCTATCTTCATTAATGTTTTTTATTATGGTATCTATTATTTTGTCTCTTGCACTGGGGTCTACACCGCCTAAAGGTTCGTCTAAAATATAAAGTTTTGCATTTCTTGACAAGTAAAGTGTTAAAAGAAGCCTTTCTAACATACCTTTTGAAAGAGAAGAAACTTTTTGGTTTTCTTTGAGCTCCATAAAACCTAAATTTGATTTAGCCTTTTCTTCATCAAAATCATTGTAAAAATCTTTAAAAAAATTTACAGCATCTTTTACCCTCATCCACTTATAAATAGGATTTACATCAGGCAAATAAGATATAATTTTCTTCGTATAAATTCCCGGATTTTTACCTTCAATTAGAACTTCTCCTGAAGTAGGTTTTAGGATTCCAGCTATGATTTTCATTAATGTAGTTTTACCACTGCCATTAGGACCTAAAAGTCCTAAGATTTTTCCTCTTTCAACTTCTAAGTCTATGCCTTTCAAGGCTTGGGTAGTGTAATAATTTTTTGTTAAATTAGAGATTTTTAAAATTGTTTCCAATTACTTAACCTCCCTTTCTAAAGATTCTTTTACAATTTCTATTATTTCTTCTGTTTTAAAACCCAAATTTTTGATTTCATTTACAAAGAATGTAACTAATTCTATTGCCATTTCTTTTTTCAATGACTTTAGTTTTTGCACATCGTTTGTAATAAATGTTCCCATTCCTCTTTGTGTATAGGTGATTTGTTCTCTTTCAAGTTCCTGATATGCTCTTTGGACTGTATTGGGATTTACTTTTAAAATCTCTGCCATTTCTCTGACAGAAGGTAATTTATCCCCTTTCTTTAAGTTTGCTGTAGCTATCTCTTGCTTTATTGCTTTCATTATTTGTAGGTAAATGGGCCTTTTTTCATCAAATTCAATTTTCAAAGCAACACCTCCATATGGAAATCGATTAAAATTCGTGCCGAGAAGCGTTTCCGTGGCTGTTCAATAGTTATTATTGTATTAGTGTACTAATTATATAATACACTATTTTTTCTTAATGTCAATAGTTTAAAGTAATTTTTGTTTATAAAATTTTCTATGTTATAATTAACTTAAAACATTTTATAAAGGGGAGAGATTGAAATGCAATATAGAAAATTTGGTAAATTAGATATTGCAGTATCTGCACTGGGATTTGGCTTAATGAGACTTCCTGTTATTGATAAGGACAACAATAAAATAGATGAAGCTGAAGCAATAAAGATGATAAGGTATGCCATTGACAATGGCGTGAATTATATTGATACAGCATGGCCATATCATGGAGGTAACAGCGAGATAGTTGCAGGTAAAGCTTTAAAAGATGGATACAGAGAGAAGACCTTTCTTGCCACAAAGCTTCCTACATGGCTAATCAACGAAAAAGAAGACATGGACAAATATTTAAATGAACAGCTTAAAAAACTTCAGACAGACCACATAGATTTTTATCTTTTACATGCTTTAGATAAAAGCAAATGGGAAAACATGAAAAGGGTTGATGCTTTAAGCTGGGCTGAAAAGAAAAAGCAAGAAGGGAAGATAAGATACATAGGATTTTCTTTTCACGATGAGTATCCTGTATTCCAAGAGATTGTAGATTATTATGACAAATGGGATTTCTGTCAAATACAGTACAACTATATGGACATAGACGTACAAGCAGGAGAAAAGGGACTAAAATACGCAGCTTCAAAAGGTTTAGGGGTTGTAATAATGGAGCCTATAAGGGGAGGCAGACTTGCTAATCCTCCAAAAGCTGTGATGGATATATGGGGTACTGCAAAGGTTAAGCGTACCCCTGCAGAGTGGGCACTTCAATGGCTGTGGAATCAGCCGGAAGTTTCGGTTGTTTTAAGTGGCATGAGCACGTTTGAACAGTTAAAAGAAAATATTGAAAGCGCAAAAATGTCAGGAATAAATACCTTAACGAAAGAAGAACTTGAGATTGTGAGTAAAGTTAGAAACAAATACAAAGAGCTTTCGCCAATTGCGTGTACAGGGTGTAACTATTGTATGCCTTGTCCAAATGGTGTAAATATACCAAGGAACTTTGAACTTTACAACGAAGCTCATATGTATAACACCTATGAAGCTAACCGCAGGGATTATGAAAACTTGGGAGATGCAAAAGCGAGTTCCTGCATTGAATGTGGTACCTGTGAGAGCGTATGTCCACAACATCTTACAATAATTGATTATCTTAAAGAAGTTGCAGATTATTTTGAAAGAGTATAACGAAAAATGAGAAGGAGTTTTACATTTCGCTCCTTCTCATTTTTATGTAATACCATGATGAAAAGCAGTTAAAAATATTGTTATTCCAAGAAGAAGACATATCAGACTTAGTATTAAAATGATGACTAAATAAAATTTTTTCTCCATTTAGTATACCGCCCCTTTTAAAAACATATCTCTATAGTATAGACGAAAAACTTCACTTTTAGTTTCATTTTTTTAAAATTCTTTCTATAAATTTTTGTCTACTTTTATTGTTTATGAGGGGAGAATTTTCATGTTTGAAGTTTTTGAAGATATGTTAAGTCCAGAATATTGGATTAGGAAAATAGACAGTGCCGACAGAGTTATTATGACACCACAAGAGATTGAAAACTTTAACAGAAAGGTAATAAATAAGGTAGCTACAATATATGACCTTGAGACATACAAAAAAAGTTTAAAAAAAGACGAGCTTATTAAGTTAATCAAAAGTTATGAGATACCCAAAAAGCCTATGTACAATAGGTACGGCAACCTCATAGAAGAAGACTTTTATGACGATGTAATAGAAAATACAAATTTAGAAAAAATTGAGGATGTAACGCCAGTAAAATACGGTATAACAATTCGAAATACTTATATAAGAAGTTTTCCCACGGAGGAAGCTGTTTTTGACAAACAAGGAGATATAGAATTTGATAGGTTTCAAGAGACGGGATGTCAAGCTTTAGAGCCTGTAGTTATTTTACACAGAAGTAAAGATAGAAAATGGTTTTTTATACAGATGTACAATTACAGAGGATGGATTAAAGCAGAAGATATTGCAATTGCGAAAGACAAAAAAGAGTTATTTGACTATATAAACTCACTAAGTTTTTTACTGGTCACAGGAAACTATATAAAGACTCAAAGCAATCCCTTTGATAAAAATGTTTCTAAATTGGAATTTACAATGGGTACGAAAATATATCTAGAAAAAGAAAATATTTTACATCAAATTGGCAATCAATCAGTTATTGGGAATTATCTTGTAAAGTTGCCTGTTAGAAATGAAGAGGGAAATCTTGATTTTAGATATGCTTTAATTTCAAAAAAAGAAGATGTAAATGTTGGATATCTTCCCTATACAAGAGAAAACATTTTGAAGCAGGCTTTCAAACTTATAGGTGATAGATACGGTTGGGGGGATAGTTTAGGAGGAAGAGATTGTTCAAGCTATATAATGTATGTTTTTAAAACTTTTGGCATAAGGCTTCCTAGGAATGCTAATGAGCAAGAAGCAGTAGCGGACAAATCCTATAAATTTATTGAGGAAATGTCAAATGGAGAAAGAATAAAAGTGTTCGACAATGTAAAGCCAGGAGCATTAGTCTATATGCCAGGGCATGCTATGATTTACATTGGAAAAGAAAAAGGCATTCCTTATATAATACATAATTTTCATGGGTATGGAGAGAAAAAGGAAGATAAATATGAATTTGTTCCTATAAATGAAGTTATGGTAACCTCTACTTTTCTGCCGACAACTTCAGGAGTATCTTATATAGAAAAATTCACTTCTGTTTTGGAAATAGAATAAGGGTAAACTAAAAATTTACCCTTATTCTCCATAGGCTTTTCTATATATTTCTGCAATTTCGGATACCAATGGCATTCTTGGGTTTGAACCGGTGCACTGGTCATTAAAGGCTATATCAGACATTTCCATTATTTGTTTTTCGAATTCTTCTTTATTTATGCCTGCCTCTTTAAGTGTCAAAGGAAGATTAAGCTCTTTCATAAGATTTTTTATTGCTTCAATGAGGCTTTTTACTCCTTCTTCAATGGTTGATGCAGGAAGTCCTAAGAATTTTGCAATTTCTGCATATTTCTCGGCCGCTTTTGGATATTCATATTGTGGAAATGCTGCAAATTTCTTAGGTAATTCAGCGTTGTATTCTATGACATATGGCAGAAGTATCGCGTTTGCTCTTCCATGGGGAAGGTGGAATTTAGCGCCAAGTATATGAGCCATGCTGTGATTTATTCCTAAAAATGCGTTTGTGAAGGCCATTCCTGCTATGGTTGAGGCGTTGTGCATCTTTTCGCGGGCGACTTTGTCTTGTCCGTTTTTGTACGCTTTGGGTAGATATTCAAATATCAGTTTTATGGCTTTTTCGGCGAGAGCGTCTGTATAGTCTGATGCCATTACAGATACATAGGCTTCAATAGCATGGGTTAAAGCGTCCATACCAGTGTCTGCTGTGACAGAGGGTGGAATTGTCATGACAAAGTCAGGGTCTATTATAGCAATATCTGGTGTCAATTCGTAATCTGCCAGAGGGTACTTTATATTTTTCTTTTTGTCAGTTATGACTGCAAAGGCTGTAACTTCAGAACCTGTACCGCTGGTGGTTGGTACTGCGATAAATAGAGCTTTTTTGCCGAGTTCAGGGAATCTATAAGTTCTTTTTCTTATGTCCATAAATTTTAACCTTAAGTCTTCGAATTTTGCGTCAGGGTATTCGTAGAAAAGCCACATTCCCTTTGCTGCATCTATTGCAGAGCCACCGCCCACTGCTATTATTAAATCAGGCTCGAACTCTTTCATTATTTTTATCCCTTTTTCTACAGTGTCAACTGATGGGTCTGGTTCTACTTCAGAGAATACTTCATATTTAATATTTGCTTTGTCTAATTGATACGTCACTTTATCTACGAAACCTAATTTAACCATCACAGTGTCTGTTACAATGAAGGCTTTTTTACCTTTTACTTGTGACAGATATTGTATTGATCCTCTTTCAAAATAAATTTGTGGTGGAACTCTGAACCATTTCATTCTCTCTTTTCTTATAAAAACTCGTTTTATGTTTATAAGGTTATAAACACTTACATTATCTGTTGTTGAATTTCCACCCATTGTACCGCAACCCAAAGTCAAAGATGGGATAGCTGTGTTATAAATATCTCCAATAGCTCCTTGTGAGGCAGGGGCGTTTACGAGGATTCTTCCTGCTTGTACTCTCTTTGCAAATTCATTAATAATTTGTTGGTTTTCAGAATGTATTACAGCAGAGTGACCGAGTCCGCCGAATTCTGTCATTTCTTCACATCTTTTTATGCCTTCGTTGTAATCTTTGACTGTGTATAAAGCAAGTATTGGACTTAGCTTTTCTCTGGAGAGGGGATATTCTGGTCCTACAGCAGGATATTCAGCTACAAGTATTTTTGTGTTTTCAGGTACTTTAAATCCAGCCATTTCAGCAATTTTTGTTGCCGGTTGACCTACAACTGCTGGATTCATTAAACCGGTGTTTTTGTCTATAGCGAATTCTTCTAGCATTTTAGTCTCTTCTTTATTGAGAAAATAGCAACCATATTCTTTCATTAATTTTTTCACTTCATCGGTTATTTCTTCATCTATTATTACGGCTTGCTCCGAGGCACATACTGTACCATTGTCAAAAGTTTTGCTAAGTATTAGGTCTGAGACTGCTCTTTTAATATTTGCAGTTTTTTCAATGTAGCAGGGGACATTGCCAGGACCTACGCCAAGGGCGGGTTTTCCTGAGCTGTAAGCGGCTTTTACCATTCCAGCGCCGCCTGTTGCGAGGATAAGGGAGACGCCGGGATGTGTCATGAGAAGTTGTGTTGCTTCAATTGAGGGTGTCTCAATCCATCCTATGCATCCTTCTGGTGCACCTGCTTTTAATGCTGCCTCATACATGGTCTTTGCTGTTTCTATACTACATTTTAATGCTTTTGGGTGGAAACTAAAAATTATTGGATTTCTTGTTTTAATAGCGATTAAGCATTTGAACATTGTTGTAGAAGTAGGGTTTGTGACAGGTGTTACACCGGCTATAACTCCTATAGGCTCTGCCACTTCCATATAATTTTCTTCTAAGTTTTTACTAAGGACGCCGACAGTCTTTTTGTCTTTTATATAATTGTACACATATTCTACTGCAAAAAGATTTTTCGTTATTTTGTCTTCATAAACACCCATTTTTGTTTCTTCATGGGCTAATTTTGCCAATCTCACATGATTTTCAATACCAGCCAAAGCCATAGCTTTAACTATTTTATCTATTTGTTCTTGGGTATAAGACATGAATTTTTCCTGTGCTCTTTGTGCTTTTTCTACTAATTGGTCTATTTGTCTTTTAACATCCAGCGTTTCTTTCACTTCTGTTTTTTCTTTTACTTCTCTTCTTTCTTGTAATAAGTTAGGCATAAGAACACCTCCATATTGATAATAATTTAACAAAATATTTTATTTAAATAAAGAGATTGTCAAAGTGTACTTCGAAAAATTTAAGTATTTTTCTATAAAAATTAGAAGTTAACAATAGTTTGCTCTATATTCTAATTGTTATTCATTTAACAATCTCTCTACACTTTTATAGTACAACAACGATTGAATCTTGTCAATAGAGTTAAAATAGCCTGAAACGATTACTCAAAAAATTTTACATTATGTTTTTGCAGATTATATTGTGATATAATCAAATTACCAGTTTTTAAATTTTTAAGGAGATGAGAAGGTGCTGTATAAAAAATTCTTATCGCCTATTGGCATGCTTACAATATTTTCTTCGGGTAAAGGCATATGTCGTATTGACTTTGAAAATAAGAAATCTTCATTAGAAGGCTTTAAAGAAGACAGCGATTTTTATATTGAAGAGTGTATTAAGCAGCTTGACCTATATTTTCAAAAGAAATTAAAAAATTTTGATGTGCGGTTGGATTTGCAAGGTACAAATTTTCAAAAAGCTGTGTGGCGTGAAATTTCAAAAATTCCCTATGGGAAAGTTAAAACATATGGAGAAATTGCTAAATTGATTGGCAAGCCAAAGGCAGCAAGAGCGGTAGGGCAGGCTCTTAATAAAAATCCTATTCCTATTATAATTCCTTGTCACAGAGTTATAGGAAAGGATGGCAATTTGACAGGCTTTGGAGGGGGAATTGAGATAAAAAAGTTTTTATTAAGTCTTGAGGGGGTAAAGATTTAACTAGCTACAATGGTGCAATTGGTAGTAATTTTGTCAATTGTGCCATTATTTTTTTAACTTTTTATGGTATAATGGAGATAAAGAGCAGGTGATAGAATGGATTATTTGGAAACTTTAAAAGAGTTTTTTAAAAATAAAGAAAATATAGTTATGGCTTTTTTGTTTGGCTCTGTTGCCAAAGGAAAAGCTACAAAGGAATCAGACATTGACATAGCAGTTTACCTTAAAGAATATGATGAGAAATTTGTCTATGGCTTATGGAATGAATTGGAGGATTTGCTTAAAAGAGATGTTGACCTTATTGTTTTGAATATAGCCAATGCTACTGTTGCTTGGGAAGCTTTGAGAGGAAAAAAGATTATAATAAATGACCATGATTTTTATATAAACTACATGCTTGAAGTGTCTATGGAGGCAGAAGATTTTAGAAAAACTGTTCTTGATATATATAGATACAGACAGGAAAGAAGGGAGAAAAATGCTTAAAGATTCTGATAAAATTAATGTGATAAAAAGGATTGAATTTATACAAATTGAATTGGAAGATTTAAAAGAGCATAAAGAGTTGAGCTTTCAAGAATACAATGCCAATAGGATAGTTAGAAGAAATGTTGAAAGGATGATTGAAAATATAGCCAATGCACTTATTGACATTTCAAAAATTTTGATTGCCAATGAAAATGTTGAAATACCCGATTCTTATAGAGAGATAATATTAAAATTAGGGGAAATAAAAGTAATAGATATAGAGCTTGCCAAATCCATAGCAGAAATAGCAAGACTTAGAAATGTCCTTGCCTATCAATATCTTGATATAAAGTGGAGTTATATAAGAAATTTTTTGACAAAGAAAATTGACGGTGTTTATGAATTTTTGAGGGCTATTGAGTTATATATCAATAACTAAAAAAGAAGTGGTGAATTATGGATAAAAAAACGGTTGTGGATATATTGAATGAGATTGGGCTTTTACTCGAGTTGAAAGGAGAAAATCCCTTTAAGGCAAGGGCTTATTACAATGCGGCTCGCACTATAGAAGTTCTTGATGAAGATATAGAGACTCTTGTGAAAGAAGATAGGTTAAAAGATGTAAAAGGCATAGGAGAAGCGTTGAGTAAAAAACTTACAGAGTTTATAACAACAGGAAGACTTGAGTATTACGAAAAATTAAAGGAATCAGTGCCTCCTGGCCTCATAGAGATGTTAAAAATCCCGGGATTAGGGCCTAAAAAGATAAAGACATTGCATGAAAAACTGGGGATTACGACAATTGGTGAATTAGAATACGCCTGTGTTGAAAATAGGCTTGTGGACCTTCCTGGTTTTGGTGAAAAAACACAGAAGAAGATTTTTGAAGGAATACAGTTTATAAAGCAGTTTACAGGACAGCACCTATATTTTGAAGCCTATCAAGAAGCAGTCAAACTTAAAAAGTATTTGGAAGGGACAGGGCTTACTATAAGATGTGAGATTGCGGGAAGTCTAAGGCGCAAAAAGGAAATCGTAAAAGACATTGACATACTGGCTACTTCTGATAATCCCGAAAAACTTATGGACTTGTTTGCTTCCTATGAAGAGGTACAGGATGTGATAGCAAAAGGGGATACAAAGACAAGCGTAACACTAAACTCGGGAATAAATGCAGATTTAAGAGTAGTAAAAGATGAGGAATTCCCTTATGCTCTTCACCATTTTACAGGAAGTAAAGAGCACAACACAGCTATGAGGCATAGAGCAAAAGAGATGGGCATAAAAATGAACGAATACGGGCTTTTTAAAGGGGATGTCCTTATTAAATGCAACTCTGAAGAGGAAATTTTTAATAAACTTAATTTGTCTTATATTCCTCCAGAACTTAGAGAGAACATGGGAGAAATTGAGGCGGCAGAAAGAGGAGAAATACCTGTCTTGATAGAAGAAAAAGATTTAAAAGGCATATTTCATGTACACACTACTTATAGCGACGGTAGAAATTCTCTTATTGATATGGTAGAGAGAGCGAGAAAGCTAGGATATAAATACATAGCGATTACTGACCACAGTAAATCTGCTTTTTATGCCGGTGGATTGGCAGAGGAAATGCTATTAAAACAGTGGGAAGAAATAGAAGAGTTAAACAAAAAATACAATGATATAGTCATATTAAAAGGTATTGAATCGGATATTTTGCCGGATGGGTCATTGGACTACGATGAAGAAATTTTAAAAAGATTCGATTTGGTTATAGCTTCTATACATTCTCATTTTAGAATGACTAAAGAAGAGATGACAAAAAGAGTGATAAACGCTATTAAAAATAAATACACAAAGATAATAGGCCATTTGACTGGAAGGCTTTTACTGGCAAGAGACAGCTATGAAATTGACGTCTATCAGGTAATTGAGGCGGCAAAAGAATACGGCAAAATAATTGAGATAAATGCCAGTCCCTATAGATTAGACCTCGACTGGAGATATATAAAATATGCAAAAGATAAAGGTGTAAAATTTGCCATCTGTCCAGATGCCCACAGTGTAGAAGGGTTGGAAGATGTAAAATATGGCATTGGTATTGCAAGAAAGGGGTGGCTTGAAGCAAAAGATGTTGTAAATACTTATAAACTGGAGGCAGTGTTAGAGATTTTTTCTAATATGTAAAACCGCTTTTAATTTTATTAGCGGTTCAGTTTGTTGACAAAGTCAAAAAATTTTCAAAGGAGATATTTTGCATCGTCGTTCCGATGTTCCAAAGCGACAAAACATAAGCTTCCCCTTCGAGCTCCGGCAGGGTACCGGGCACATTCGACCTCCTTGTCTTAGTGCCCGCATCCGCCATCCTTGGCTTCGGCCCTGCCTCCACCCTCGGTCTTGCTAAGTTTTGTTACCACTTTGTAACAAGTCGCTCCTTATGCAAAATATCTCCTTTACGAAAGTTTGCCTACAGTTTGAGGGTAAACTAAAAATTTAACCCTTATTCTCTGTAGGCTTTTCTATATATTTCTGCAATTTCAGATACCAATGGCATTCTTGGGTTTGAACCGGTACACTGGTCATTAAAGGCTATATCAGACATTTCCATTATTTGTTTTTCGAATTCTTCTTTATTTATGCCTGCCTCTTTAAGTGTCAAAGGAAGATTAAGCTCTTTCATAAGATTTTTTATTGCTTCAATGAGGCTTTTTACTCCTTCTTCAATGGTTGATGCAGGAAGTCCTAAGAATTTTGCAATTTCTGCATATTTCTCGGCCGCTTTTGGATATTCATATTGTGGAAATGCTGCAAATTTCTTAGGTAATTCAGCGTTGTATTCTATGACATATGGCAGAAGTATCGTATTTGCTCTTCCATATTGTAAGATGAATTGTTTTATTCAAAAATGAATAAAAATAAATTTTAACTTGCGGAATATTTTTTTGAAATTTTAGCTTTTATATATTGTAGAAGGGAAATAAAAAAGTAGGAGGTGAAAATGTTGTATAATATTTTTCAATTTTAGCTTGGGGCTTTAGAATTGCTAGCAGTGCACATAATTTTTGACCACAAATAAAAAAGAAGGTGAAAAAATGATTCGTGTTAGAATTTTAGTTTCTTTTATTATAATGCTAATATTATCAGTCATGACTTATAATGCATATGCTTCTTATAGTTATATTAGTGCGACAGTTTACGCTGACAATTGGGCATTAAGCAGAAATAGTAATTATCCGAATTTTACCTCAGATTGTGCAAACTTTGTTTCACAATGTCTCCATGAAGGTGGAGGATTACCATTTGACGATATACATGATTGGTATGTTTACAAAAATTTAACTGGATTTTACTGGGGTAGAGCGTGGTCAGTAGCTAGTGAATTGAGGTCATGGTTACTATATTATGAGGGAGAAAATTATCAAGGAGCAACATATGTTGGCAATTGGGGACCAGATTATCAACCTGACAATAATAATATGATACGTTTTGGAGATGTACTAATCTATGACTGGGGTACGGGGGATGGCTGGTCACACGCTGCTATAGTTGCCGATTTTGGACAAGATCCAAACTCCACTTATTATGGTAATTTACAGGATCAGCATACAACTGATAGAAAATGGGCAATTTGGCATCTAAAGCCTTATAATAAAAATTGGAAGACAACTACTATAGGGGTAATAAGACCGAATTAAAGGGGGCTAAATTGATGAATAAAAAGTTAGTAACTAAAGAAAGTATACTTATAAGTTTAGTAATATTGTTGATTGCAGTTATTGCAGTTATATCTTTAATGGGCTTGCAAAGCAAAAATAAAAATGATGAGATAAATGAAATAAAAAAGTTAATTTGGAATGTTGAAGAAATGGAAGCTACTGTATGTATTTTGCCGGAAGCATACACCTCTTCACCAGATAAAGATGTTCCACCAGAAGTTGAAGATGCAATGTATAAAAGGATTGTTGAAGAAGCGAAAAAATACTATAGTGCGAAATCTGGGATTTTAGCTGATAGAATTCAGATTTTACAAAAAGGTGTCAAAGCCGAAATAAATAGTAAGAACTATAGAGATAAGAGTAGTATAATTAAAAAAATTGATTTTATTACTATAGATGTAAATGGTGATACAGCAACTGTAATAGCTGATGTAACGGAGCAAGTAACAGCTGTAGGATTAGTTCCACAAGGTATTGATATAAATAAATATAAGACCAATAATAAAAAAGAAGAAATGAAACCAGAAATGAAAGCAAAATTGGAAGAAGACATAAAGAATGCTCCCCAAAAATTGGTTACATTTACTCCACAAGGTACAATGAGATTTTACTATAATTTAGCAAAAGAAGATGGAGTATGGAAAATAACTTCAAGAAGAGGCGACTATTTACCCGGGCAAGGGCCATAGACAATGATAGACAAAAGATGATCAAACCATTTTGGAAGTGTGTTTTATGAAGATTCATAAAAATGATTGTTTGAAAATTTTAAAAGAGTTTTTTAAAGGTAAGGACAATATAGTGATAGCTTTTTTATTTGGCTCTGTTGCTAAAGGGAAAAAACAAAGGAATCAGATATTGATATTGCAGTATACATTAAATAATATGATGAAAAGTTTGTTTATACTTTATGGAACGAATTGGAAGATTTGTCTAAAAGAGATGTTGACCTTGTTGTTTTGTATATAGCGAATGCTACCGTTGTATGGGAAGCATTGAGAGGGAAGAAATTATAATCAATGATCAGAATTTTTTATATAAACTACATGCTTGAAGTCTCTATGGAAGCTGAGAATTTTAGAGAAATAGTTTTTGATATATATAAACTCAGGTAAGAGAAAAGGGAAAAAGGCTGTTAATTCATATATAGAGGTTAATTAGAGATTTAAGCCGCTATAAAAATTTGAGCGGTTTTTTTATTTTATTTTTTTGAAAAGCTTTAAGAAATCTTGACATACTATTATGAGAAGAGTACAATATATTTTGTATCAGAAATATTTGAATACAAAATATTCGCATGCGAAATAATTTAAAATGCGGTGGTGAAAATGGAAGAGATAAACAGTGGATTGAAAATACTTAAGCTTTTAAAACAAATAATGAATATTATAAAGCATTCTATGAAATACGAGTGTAAAGATTTTGACATTACAGGACCACAAGGAATGCTTATGGGTATTTTAGCCCGTTATGGTGAAATGAAAGTAAGTGACTTAAGTCAGAGATTAGGGCTTTCCAATAGCACTGTTTCTGGCATTATTGACAGATTAGAAAAGCAAGGTTTGGTAGAGAGGACGAGAAGCACTGAAGATAGAAGAGTTGTTTATGTCAGTGTGACTCCTAAGTTTAAAGATACTTTTCAAAAACATTTCAAAGAAGCTGAAGAGAAGTTTGAAAAATTAATAGAAAGAGCAAGCCCACAAGACCTTAATAAAATAATTGAAGGATTAGAAGCACTTAAGGAAATATTGGAAAAACAAGATAATTAACACTGGGAATCTAAGTAAAAATAAATAAAAGAATTAAATTAAATAGATAGAGCCAAAAAATAAAAATTTAAAAAGAAGTAACTATTACAGAAGAAATCAAGGCAAATTTTTAGGAGGAGAAGGTGTTGGTATGGTAAAACTGGCGAAATATTTAAAACCCTATATTCTGTTGCTTTTTTTAGCAGTGTTTTTCATATTTGTTCAAGCAATGAGTGATTTGTCATTGCCTGACTATATGTCAAAAATAGTTAATAATGGAATACAACAAGGTGGCATAGTAAATGCAGTGCCTGAGGCTATAAGAAAAAGGGAAATGGATAAACTTTTACTATTTGTTACACCTGAAGAAAGGGAAGAGATTTTAAAGGGTTATACATTAGTAGACAAATCCAGTACTGATTATGATAAATATGTAAAGAAATATCCTATTCTTTCAAAAGAGCCTGTATATGTCCTTAAAAGCGTAGATAAATCGGAAATTGACAAAATAAATTTACCTCTGGGAAAAGCCTTTTTAGCTGTTACAGGTGTAGAAAAAGCTAAAGCCAGTGCAAAAAACGGAAGTATAGAATTTAATGGGAAGAAAATACCGGCAAATGTAGACCTCTTTGCTATGATGTCTCAACTGCCAGAAGAGCAGCTTATTCAAATAAGAGATGAAATGAATAAAAAATTTGCTTCTTTAGGAGATAACATGATTATACAGGCTGCTACAATGGCTGTAAAAAATGAGTATAAGGCAATTGGAATTAATACTGACAGGATTCAAACTAGGTACATTCTTCATACTGGCCTTATAATGCTATTGATAACAGGACTTAGTGCCTTAAGCACTATTATGGTAGCATTTTTTGGCTCAAGAATAGCAGCCGGAGTAGCGAGAGATTTGAGAAAAGATTTATTTACACAAGTAGAGAACTTCTCTAATGCTGAATTTGACAAATTTTCTACGGCTTCTTTGATAACAAGAACTACAAACGATATTACACAAATACAGATGCTTCTTGTAATTATGATAAGAATGGTTTTCTATGCTCCTATAATGGGTATAGGTGGAGTATTTAGAGCACTTAGTAAAAGTGTTTCAATGTCTTGGATTATAGCTTTAGCAGTAATAGTACTTTTAGGCATAATATCAATATTGTACTCTATTGCGATGCCCAAGTTTATGCTAATGCAAAAATTGATTGATAGATTGAACTTAGTTACTCGTGAAAATTTGTCAGGAATAATGGTGGTAAGAGCTTTTAATAATCAAAAATTTGAAGAAGAACGCTTTGACAAAGCCAATCAAGATATTACAAAAGTAGGACTTTTTGTAAATCGAGCAATGGCAGTTATGTTTCCATCTATGATGCTTGTAATGAATGGTATTACTCTTTTGATAGTATGGGTAGGAGCTCACCAAATCCAAAATTCCAGCATGCAAGTTGGAGACATGATGGCATTTATGCAATACGCTATACAGATTATCTTTGCATTTTTGATGTTCTCAATGCTGTTTATAATGATACCAAGAGCATCAGTATCGGCAGAGCGTATTGCTGAGGTTTTGGCTACAGAGCCTTCTATAAAAGACCCAGAAAATCCAAAACAATTTAATGAAAATATGGCTGGAACTGTAGAATTTAGGAATGTATCTTTTAAATATCCAGGTGCTGAAGAATACGCTTTAAAGGATATAAACTTCAAGGTTTTGCCAGGTCAGACAGTAGGCATAATAGGAAGAACAGGTTCTGGAAAGAGTACCTTAGTGAATTTGATCTTGAGATTTTACGATGTGACAGAAGGACAGGTTTTGGTTGATGGTGTAGATGTAAGAGAAGTAAGGCAGGAAGATTTACGTAGAAGAATAGGATATGTACCTCAAAAAAGTTGGCTTTTCAGCGGTACAATTAAATCAAATTTAAAATATGGGAATGATCAGGCTACAGACGAAGAAGTAAAAGAAGCGGCAGAAATTGCACAGGCAATAGAATTTATAAATGAAAAGACCAAGAAATTTGATTCTGAGATTGCACAAGGAGGAACCAATGTATCAGGAGGACAAAAACAGAGGCTTTCTATTGCCCGTGCTCTTGTTAAAAAACCTGAAATATACATTTTTGATGAAAGTTTTTCAGCTCTTGACTTTAAAACAGAGTCAATTTTAAGGAAAGCCTTAAGAGAAAGGTTAAAATCAAGCACTGTTATAATGGTGTCACAAAGGGTGTCAACACTTTTAAATGTAGACCAAATAATAGTGCTTGAAGAAGGTAAAATTGTAGGCATAGGAAAACACAAAGATCTACTTGCAAACTGTCAAACTTACAGAGAAATAGCTTTATCACAGCTGTCGGAGGAGGAATTGGCATGAGTGAAAATAGAAGAATAGACCCCAAACAGATTCCCAGACTTCGCCGGCCAGGAATGGGAGGCGGTCCCCATGGCATGGTTCGCGGTGGAGAAAAAGCGCGAGATTTTAAAGGCACAATGAAAAAGTTGATAAAATATTTATCAGCTTATAAATTTTCTATAATAAGTGTATTTATATTAGCAGCGCTCAGTGCTTCCTTCTCCATTGCGGGTCCTAAAATACTCAGTAAAGCCATAACCAAAATATTTGAAGGTGTAATGAATAAAATAACAGGGCAAGGCAGTGGCATAGACTTTGAATATGTAGGAAAGATAATTCTAATTCTCATAGGCTTATATGGTTTAAGTGCTTTATTTGGATACTTGCAAGGATGGATAATGTCTGGGGTTGCGATGAAAGTTACCTATAGGTTTAGAAAAGAAATTTCTGAAAAAATTAACCGCCTGCCTTTGAAATATTTTGAAAGTACAAATCAAGGGGAAATATTGTCTCGTATTACAAATGACGTGGATACAATTACTCAGACTCTCAATCAAAGCTTGACTCAGATAATTACTTCTGTGACGACAGTAGTTGGCGTTTTGATTATGATGTTTACCATAAACTGGCTTATGACTTTAGTAGCGCTTTTGATAATTCCTTTATCTTCTTTGGTAATTGCCTTTATTGTCAAACATTCACAAAGGTATTTTAGAGAGCAGCAGGATTATTTAGGGCATGTAAATGGTCATGTAGAGGAAATGTATGGAGGCCATAATATAGTAAAGGCTTTTAATGGAGAGAAAAAGAGCATTGAAAAGTTTGACGTATTAAATAACACTTTGTACGGAACAGCTTGGAAGTCACAGTTTTTAACAGGCATTATGATGCCACTTATGAATGTAATAGGAAACTTGGGTTATGTGGCGGTTACAGTTTTGGGCAGTTGGTTGGTCATAAAAAATGCAATAGAAGTAGGGGATATTCAGGCATTTATACAGTACATCCGATCTTTTACACAGCCTATTGCCCAGATTGCAAATATTTCCAATATACTGCAACAAACTGCTGCCTGTGCAGAAAGAGTATTTGAGTTTTTGGAGGAAGAAGAGGAAGTTTCAGATAATCCACAGCCTGTAAAAGTTGAAGATATAAAAGGCAATGTTGAATTTAGAAATGTTCGTTTTGGATATAGACCTGATAAAATGGTGATAAATAACTTTTCAGCTTCTATTAAGGCAGGACAAAAAGTTGCAATTGTTGGTCCTACTGGTGCTGGAAAAACCACTATAGTGAAACTTTTAATGCGCTTTTACGATGTGAATGAAGGAGCTATTTTGATTGACGGCCATGATATAAGAGATTTTACGAGGGAGGATTTGCGTTCACTTTTTGGCATGGTGCTTCAGGATACATGGCTTTACAATGGTACTATTATGGACAATATCAGATATGGTCGTCTTGATGCTACTGATGAGGAAGTTATAAAAGCTGCTAAGGCAGCTCATGTTGACAGTTTTGTAAGGACATTGCCAGGGGGCTATAACATGGTATTAAATGAAGAGACCACAAATATTTCTCAAGGGCAAAAACAGTTACTAACTATAGCAAGAGCTATTTTGAAAGATCCAAAAATTCTCATACTCGATGAGGCTACAAGCTCTGTAGATACCCTTACAGAAATACAAATACAAAAAGCGATGGATTATCTCATGAAAGGGCGCACAAGCTTTATAATCGCTCATAGGCTTTCTACAATACGGGATGCTGACTTGATACTTGTTATGAACCATGGAGATATTGTAGAGCAAGGTACCCATGAAGAACTTCTTAAAAAAGGCGGTTTTTATGCAAGCCTCTATAACAGCCAGTTTGAAAAAGAGGAAGAGATGGCAAGTTAATACCATTTGATGTGTGTGCAAAACATAAGCAACCTACAAAGCTTGACCATCCGCATTTGATAATTATTCTTGACACAGATTACAGAAAATGATAAATTAAAGGTGAAAACAAAATAGGTGGTTATGTCCGCTGGGGGAGCTTTAACGGCTGAGATGGCATTGATGCCAAACCCTTGGAACCTGATGAGGGTAATGCCTCCGTAGGGAATGCGGCTCAAAAATACCGCATTTCGCGGTATTTTTTTCAGCGAACATAGCCTCCTTGAAAAATGGAGGTGTTTTTGTTTATGTCCTACCTTTTAAGTGTTTTTTCTGATTTTGCCAAAATAAAGCCAGTGACGTTATCGGTTATATTGGCAATTTTATTGGCAGCTTTTCTCTTATATCTGATGCGAAGAAGTGTCAAATTTGACACAAAAATGCTTGTCTACGGAGCACTTTCAATCGCTATTTCTTTCGTGCTGTCTTATATAAGATTTTACCACTGGCCTCAAGGTGGTTCTATTACACCTGCCAGCATGTTGCCGCTTTTTATCTTTGCTTATTATTATGGACCAGGTCCTGGTGTGATTGTAGGAATGGCGTATGGACTTTTACAACTTATTCAAGATCCATTTATAGTCCAATGGGTGCAAGTACTTCTCGACTATCCGTTGGCCTTTGGTGCTTTAGGACTTGCTGGCTTTTTTAGAAAAAACCTGAGTTTGGGAATTTTAGTTGGTGGATTTGGACGATTTTTTTCTCACTTTTTATCCGGAGTATTCTTTTTTGCAAGCTATGCGCCAAAAGGAATGAGTCCCATAGTTTATTCACTTCTAGTTAACGGAAGTATAGTAGGTGTAGAAGTGGCAATATGTTTTGCAGTTTCATTAATTCCACAAGTTAGAAATGCTATCGAGGAAATTAAAAAGAAAGCAATTGCTTAAAGGGGTATTTCCCCTTTTTTATTTTTTTCAATGGATAGCTAAAATTAATGGTATAATATTTTGTAAGAAAAAATTTAACATAAAATTAACTTCCTTATAATGTTTTTTTAATGTTATCATAAGATAATTTAATCAAAGGTTATGTGAAAGCCCGTGGATAAATAGGAATATGCCATAAAAGAGTAGCAAAGGCTGTTGAAAAAGCTTTTGAAAAGTACGATAATATATAAAGAATATAAAATTTAAAATCAAGAGAATTGTTGTTTGAAGACCTTGATAAACTTAAGGCAATGAAAAAAAGAATAGAAAAATTTGTTTACAAAAATCCTGTTAATAAAGTGTGTGAATTTGTACTTAAATATTTCAATAAAAAGCATTCGTGAGGAATTGTAGGGAGGGAAATTTTGCAGATGCAAATAAAAAGAGTGCTTCTTGACAAAGACAAAAACATTTTTTTCTATATAAACGAAAGGATAAAATGTAATATATTGGACAAAATAATGCCCAAAATAACTCATATAGGCGGTCCTTTTTTTACAATATTTTCTTGTTTATTTTTAATTTTTTTTGGAAAAAACGATGTAAAAGCCTCGGCTTTAGAAGCTTTAACTGCGCTTACAAGCAGCCATTTGTTTGTTCAGCTCTTAAAAAGAAAATATACAAGACCAAGGCCTTATATGGTATTAACTAATACGAACACTTTTAAACATCTTTTAAAAGATTATTCTTTTCCTTCAGGTCATGCTACTGCCAGTTTTTCACTTGCTATGACTTTTTCGATGTTTTTTCCAAGCCTTGCAGTGTTCTTTATTTCGCTGGCAATGCTTGTAGGGATTTCAAGGATATACATTGGACTGCATTATCCTTCAGATGTATTAATGGGCTCAACGATAGGTATTACTTTTTCTTATCTAACCCATTTTATGGCTACAAAGTTGTTTTTGTAAAAAATTTTTCAAAATAGATTGACAGATTGTAAATAGAAGAATATAATGTAGAAGGACACAAGTTAATACAATCGTTAGGTGAGGCTCCTATACAGATATACGCTGCTGCCCGGAAACATCGAGAGATGCTAACGGGTCAACAAGTATTACCGAATTAAGGTTTTACTTAATGCAGCTGGAGGATGTTCCAAAGCTGTATAGTGCCAAAGCTCAACGAATTGAAATGTCTAAAAAACCTCTTTCATTCGTTGAGAGGTTTTTTAATTTGAGAAAAACGGAGGTGAGAAGAATGGACGGTGGAGGTAGTAGTAAAAACTATAAAGGTATATGTAATATGACATTGAAGAAGGATGGGCATAGTTTGAGGCCGTGTCCATTCTTCTCACACGTGGCCTTTCTATAAATTTTGTTCTTGGTATGATTGCCCATTTATCCCTTCTTTTGATGTCCTATTACATATGCCTCCAAAACAATTTTTAGACTAACTCCATTTAATTCCATCGTCTAAACGCGAAAGTTTTTCACAAAAAAACAAATACTGTAACTGTAAGGTTGCAAAAGACTCAGCATCCCTAGTCTATTATTGTGTTTTGGAGGTGTATGGTAATGATCAAAATTGCAAAGAAAAATGGTTTCACAGATACGATACTTGCTCAATTAATTGATTTTGCCAGAAAAGATGTTGATGAAATTTTGGCACAATTAGGTACAGATAGAGAAGGGCTGACTTCTGAGGAAGCAGAAGATAGGCTTGAAATGTATGGGTTAAATGAGGTAGCTCATGAAAAGTCGGCTCCTTGGTATATTCAATTGATTAAAGCTTTTATCAATCCCTTTATAGGTATATTAGTATTTTTAGCAATTGTGTCGTATATAACTGATGTACTTTTTACTGCACCTCAAGACAGAGATTGGAGCACTATAATTATTATTTCTATAATGGTAACGGTTAGTGGACTACTTCGTTTTGTTCAAGAGTATCGTTCTAATGCAGAGGCAGAAAAACTAAAAGCTCTTGTTCACACAACTGCTGCAGTTATTCGCAAAGATACAGGTGAAAGAGAAATTAAAATAGAAGAAATAGTGCCGGGTGACATGATACATTTGGCAGCAGGTGACATGGTACCTGCGGATGTTAGGGTTATTACTTCTAAAGACCTATTTATAAACCAAGCAACTTTGACGGGAGAATCCGAACCTGTGGAGAAATATCCAGATTTGAAAGAAGAAAAAAGAAAAGCTAAGGATTTAAACCTTTCAGATTTAGAAAATATATGCTTTATGGGTACCAATGTAGTAAGTGGGTCTGCAATTGCTGTAGTTCTTTCAACCGGTGACCGTACTTATTTTGGTTCAATGGCAAAATCCCTTGTAGGGCATAGGGCAATGACAAGTTTTGAAAAAGGTATTAACAATGTAAGCAAAGTACTTATCAAATTTATGGCAGTAATGTTTCCGATTGTGTTTGTGATAAATGGTCTTACAAAGGGTAATTGGTTGGATGCATTGCTTTTTGCCTTGGCTGTGGCTGTTGGACTTACTCCCGAAATGCTTCCAATGATAGTCACTACCAACCTTGCTAAAGGTGCTGTGACAATGGCAAAGCGCAAAACAATTGTTAAGAGATTAGATGCTATCCAAAATTTTGGAGCGATGGATGTGCTATGTACTGATAAGACTGGCACTTTGACATTAAACAAAATAGTCGTAGAAAAACATCTTGACATACATGGGAATGAAGATGACAGAGTTTTAAGGCATGCGTATTTAAATAGTTTCTATCAAACAGGTTTAAGAAACTTGATGGATGTAGCTATTTTAGAGTATGGAGCTGAAAAGGGTTTTAATGGCTTAGAAAAAATATATAAAAAAATTGATGAGATACCTTTTGATTTTGTAAGGCGGAGAATGTCTGTAGTTTTAGAAAGCGAAGGTGGGAAGAGACAGCTTGTAACGAAAGGTGCCGTTGAAGAGGTGCTTTCTATCTGTGAATACGCTGAATACAAAGGTGAAGTAGTTCCTTTAACAGATGAAATACGCCAGGAAGTAAAAGAAATGGTAAGGAAGTTAAATGAAGATGGAATGAGAGTGCTGGCAGTAGCACAAAAAAATGATGTTCCACCAGAAGGAGTTTTTGGTGTAGCAGATGAGACTAAAATGGTTCTTATGGGTTATATAGGTTTTCTTGACCCGCCAAAAGAATCTGCACCTTATGCGATAAAAGCACTTAAAGAGCATGGTGTGGATGTAAAAATTCTCACTGGTGACAATGAAATAGTGACAAAGAAAATCTGTAAAGAAGTTGGACTTTCTATAGAGAACATTCTATTAGGTAATGAAATAGAAAATATGACAGATGAAGAATTAGCAGAAGTAGCAGAAAAAACGACAATTTTTGCAAAACTTTCTCCTATGCAAAAATCAAGAATAATAAAGGCTTTACAAAGTAAAGGCCACATTGTTGGATATATGGGGGATGGAATTAATGATGCTCCTGCTTTAAGAGAAGCAGACGTTGGAATTTCTGTTGACTCTGCAGTAGATATCGCTAAAGAATCTGCGGATATAATACTTTTAGAAAAAAGCCTTACGGTCTTAGAGGAAGGAGTTGTAGAAGGGCGTAGAATTTTTGGAAATATTATGAAATATATTGCAATTACATCAAGCTCTAATTTTGGAAATGTATTTTCTGTTTTAGTGGCAAGCGCATTTTTGCCATTTTTACCAATGCAACCATTGCAACTTCTCTTCCTTAACTTGACTTATGATTTATCTATGACATCAGTGCCTTGGGATACAATGGATAAAGAGTATATACAAAAGCCAAGAAAATGGGATGCCACAAATATAGGCAATTTTATGGTATGGTTTGGACCTACAAGTTCTATTTTTGATATTACAACTTATGCCTTGATGTTTTTTGTAATTGGTCCAATAGTTATAGGTGGCTCTTACTTCTTGTTGCCTGAAGCATCTAAACTTCAATTTGTTTCGCTTTTCCAAACAGGCTGGTTTGTAGAAAGCTTGTGGACGCAAACAATGGTAGTTCATATGCTTAGAACCGAGAAGATTCCTTTTATACAAAGCATTGCTTCATGGCCGCTATTACTTTTTACATCAGCAGCCGTTACAGTAGGGACAATTATTCCATTTACTTCATTTGGAAAAGACATTGGAATGATGCCTCTACCGCCTATATATTTCTTATTCTTAATGGCTACGCTTCTTGCATACTTGACTTTGGCACAATACGTTAAAACAAGATTTGTAAAAAAATTTGGAAGTTTGCTGTAATTTTATCAGACAAAGGGGACGGTTCCCTTTGTCTGAAATTATAAAAAGCCTGTAAAAAGCCCGGACAAAAAACAATGTCTGGGCTTTTGTTTTTAAGTGAATTGAGATTTTCTTTTAGGTGCTTGACATGATTATGGAAATGTTCTACCATGGATATAGAAGGAACTATCGGTAGTCCTTAGAATTAATAGCGCACAAAAGTTAAAACAATGGAATGAAAATTGATGAGGAGAAAAAATAATTACAAAAATTATCAAACAAAAGGAACCATCCCCTTTGTCTGCAAAGTATTTTGATGAGGTGAGGTTATGAAAAGGATGAGGTATTTTTTATTGACAGTGTTAATGGTAGGGTCATTGATTTTGGCATCCTGCTCTAATGAATACGCAAATTTGGAGAAGTATCAATTCACTAAAAATTCTGACCTCAAGTTGGTTTATGCAGATGAGAAGAAAGTCATCATTGAAGATGGAGAAAACCTAGTTTTAGAGTCAAAAGGGAATTTTTACAAACTTCCCACAAAACTTGATTTAAAAAAAGGTGAAATCATAATATTGTTAAGCACAGAAGGGAATTATGCTTTGACAGGGAAAATTGACAAAAACAAGTTTTATGACGTAAACATTGTAAATTTAATAAAAGGGAATAAGCTGGAAGTAGAGTATTCAGCTGTTAAGTATATGATTTCAAGCCAATATTCGCTGCTGCCAAATGAGCAATATTTTGCATATGTTAATAAAGATGAAAAGGACAGCGATATGACGATCAAGATGGTGGATTTGACTGCTTTTAAAACTTATGATGTGAAAGTAGATATGCCTGTTACAAATGTTATAGCAGTAAAAAATGATAGTGGTTATCAGATATATTTTGAAAGCTTAGGAAAAGTATACAAAAAGCTTAATGAGGGAAAACCCACCTTCATCGCAAATGGGTATTTGCTATATGTGGATGAAAATGGAAATATATATTTGTACAGGAACATAAATATAAAGACGACAAAAGTATATAAAATAGATAAAAATAATAATGAAAAAGAGATAGCTTCATTAGATAAGCCCAGCTTATTGGTGAGGAAAAACGGGGATGTGGCTGCTTTTATCACGGCCAACGATAAAGAGTTTAAGTCATATGATATGGATTTAATCAATTTGAAAACGTCAAAGCACACCGTAATATCAAATGCTTCGGAAAACTTAAATTATGACATTCCGCTCTTTTATAAGAGAGGCAATATTGCCGTAATTTTCTACAAAGAAGGGAAAGCCGAAATGATTGATACAAAAAACGGAAATAGAATGGCTTTAAAAAATTTTGAAAAATATGTGTTTCCCAATTCAAATATGGAATTTGGCTTTAACATTTACGAGAATCAAATCATTGGTTTTAACAAAATTGTACAGCTTAAAAAACAAGAAAATAGTGTAAAGCTTATATTAGTGGATGCGGATAACAAAGTTTTAAAAACAATTGCTGAGCAGCAGCTAAAGTAATCTAATTAGCGGTTAATTTTGATGCAATAAAAGACAAATATATCCCTCATTTCTTTAAATATGTATATAAAAGTGCAGGTATTTCACGTAAAAAACCATAAGCTTCATCACTTAACATATATTTTTTTAAGAAGACGCCAGAATAACTTGCATCTATTCCAACACGCTTTGCTATTACACTTGCTCTTTTTAAATGAAATTTATTTGAAATAATTATCGCTGTTTTTAATAAATTTTTATCCATAATTTCCTTGGAAAAAAGTAAATTTTCATATGTAGAAAAAGATTTATTATCAGTTAAAATAATCTTTTCAGGTATGCCATTTTTTAAAAGATATTCTTTCCCTGCCTCAGCTTCCGAAATATTCTCTCCAGGACCTTTCCCTCCAGATACTATTATATACTTACCATACCCTTCTTTATAAAGTCTCAAAGCCTCATCAAGCCTTTCTTTGAAAAAAGGACTTGGCGTCTTTCCATATACTGCACAGCCTAAAACTATTATCACATCAGATTTTTTTGGTTTTTCATAAAGTGCAAAAGAAATTATCTGATATTCTAATGTTATTACCACTGTAACAAAAATTACTATTAAAACCCCTATAAACCTCAATAATAATTTCATTAAAATTTCCTCCAGAAAATTATTATAATAAAACCCTTTATATCATTATACAACATATATTATATTATTAAAACAATTCTTAACAATACACTTATAAATAACCAATGTTTGATAAAATGAAATTATGAACTTTTTACTTAGTTACGCGTTTAATTTGTAGAAGGGTGGGCAGGTGATGGAAGAGAAAGAACTAATATATAAAGCAAAAAATGGTAATAAATATGCTCTAAATGAATTACTCTCCCAAAACTATAATACTTTATTAGGATATTGCATGAAAATAACAGGTAATCCGATACTTGCCCAGGATATAGTACAGGAAACAATGCTCAAAGCTATTTTAAATATTAAAAATTTTACTCCTGAAGTCAAGTTCTCAACATGGCTTTTAAAAATCGCAACTAATACATTTAAAGATTATTTAAGAAAACACAAAAATATTGAACTTGTAGAAGAAATATTTTCAAATACTGAAGAAGATGTAGAAGAGACCGCTATGACAAATATTCAATACAGCGAACTAATGAATATTTTAATGAAACTGCCTTATGAGAAAAGAGCAGTATTCATTTTAAAACACTATTATGGATATAAATACCAAGAAATTGCGAAAATAATGGACTGCCCTGTTGGCACAGTACGGTCACGTTTACACAACGCTATAAAAGAAATAATGTCAGAAATGGGAAGAAGGGGTATATTGTGAAAAGAGAATGTAAAAAAATACAAGACAAAATAATTGATATTCACTACAATGAACTTACTGACAATACAGAAGTAATTTCACATATTGAAAATTGCAGTGACTGTTATACATTCAAAAAAAATTTAAAACTAACATTAAGTTACATGGATACCTTAGAAGTTAAAATTGATATGTCAGACTTGCAAGTAAATATCGCAGAAATTATAGAAAAGGCAGAGCAAATAAGAAATAAACGAAAAGATAGGCTTGAATTGCTTATTTTTATAACCACATCAATAATTTTCTTAATATCATCAGTATTATTTATGGCAAATTTGGATGTTAGGTTTCTCCTATACACGCAAATTTTCCTTTATTTCAATCTGCCATTAATCTTAATACCCTTTTACAAATTAAAGACTTCAAGGAGATGATAAAATGTCCAAAAACACATTAATTTTAATAATTGTAATACCCCTATTATTTCTTCAAGCTTTATGGATTTTTATGGATGCAAAAAAACGTGGTGAAAAATACTACTGGGCATGGGGGATTTTTGGACTCCTAAATATACCTACCTCTTTAATCATATACCTTTTTGTAACAAGGTATGGATATCTTAAATGTCCTAATTGTGGAAAAACAGTAAGAAATGATTACAAATTCTGTCCTTATTGTGGTACTTCTTTAAAGAAAACATGTCCAAAATGTGGAGCCGAAATAAAAGATGATTGGAAATACTGCCCTGAATGTTCAACAAAATTAAAATAATCTGAGGAGGTTTAAATTAATGATTGATAAATTAAGCAATCCTGAATTAATAAAACTACTTCTTCCTTTAGCTATAATCCAGTTAGGACTTACTGTATTTTCAATTTACAGACTTTCAAAAGACAAAGTTAAATATCTTCCAAAATGGGCATGGTTTTTAATTATAATCTTTGGAGAAATATTAGGTTGCTTGATATTTTTAACTATAGGCAGGGAGAGAGAATAACATGATAAAAGTTTTTAATCTAACAAAAAAATACGGTAAACATGAAGTTTTAAAAGGGATAAGTTTTGAGATTGAAAAAGGGAATATTTACGGCTTATTAGGGCGAAATGGTGCTGGTAAAACTACCACAATGAACATTTTAACAGGGCTTATTGATTATGATGAGGGAGAAATATATATAAATGGTAAAATGTTAAATAGAAATAATAGGAAACTAATTGACGAAATAGGATACCTTCCTGAAAATCCTACTTTTTATAACTACATGACTGGCAGCGAATACCTGTATTTTATAAGCAAAATAAGAGGTATTCCTCATCAAAAAGCTAACACAGAAGTGGAAGAACTCCTTAATATAGTAAAGTTAAAAGAAGTTGCCAACAAAAAAATACAAGGTTATTCAAGAGGAATGAAGCAAAAATTAGGACTGGCAGTGGCTCTTTTAGATAACCCTGAAATAATTTTTTTAGATGAACCTACATCTGCTTTAGATCCAGAAAGCAGATATGATATACTTAACCAAATATTGGAAATGAAGAAAAATGGGAAAACTATATTCTTATCTACCCATATATTAAGTGATGCTGAGAGAGTTTGCGACTATGTTGGCATACTTGATAAAGGTAAAATTATCTTTTCAGGAAGATTAAAAGAATTAAAGCAAAAATATATTCAGCCTGTGTATGATGTTGTCTTTGAAAATTTACCTACCAATGCCGAAGAAAAACTTAATAATGTAAAATGGATTGATGATATTAAAATAGAGAATGATATTATAAGTATTTACGTAAATGACATTGAAGCAGCAAAAAAGAATATCCTCAATGAAATATCAAAACTTGGTATACCTGTTATATCACTGCAAAGAAGAGAAAATACTCTAGAGGACATATTTATAAGGATGGTGAAGCAAAATGAACACCTTTAAAGCATATTTGAAAAAAGAAATAATAGAATCGTGGAGGCAATATAAATATCTAATACTTCTAATTGGCATTGTTCTATTTGCTATACTTGATCCTATAATCCTTAAATTGCTTCCAGAAATGCTTAAAAATAAAATAAATGGTGATTTAGCTTCTTTAATACAAATTGATATGAAATCTGCAGTACAAAATTATATAAAGGATTTAAATCAAATATCATTACTTATAGTGCTTTTAACACTCATGGGAATCCTAAGTGAAGAAGTGTCTTCACAAAAATTAGTGTTTCCTTATTCTAAAGGTGCTAACCTTTCAGCTATTGTCATATCAAAAATACTTCATTATTCTGTTACTTTGTCAATTTTCATAATAACTGGATTTGCTATTAATTACTATTACGCAACAACACTTTTCCATAACAACGTCATAGCTTTCAATAAAATATTAATATCATCTATCTTAATGTCAATTTATTATATTTTCATAATAACATTGCTTATATTTTTGAGTAGCATTTTGAAAAAAGGTATAATAGCTGCATTATTAGTATTAATACTTCATATAGTCTCATCAATATTAGTAAATATTGATAAAATAGCTAAATTTATTCCCTACAACTTAATTTCACTTGCGAATTCCTTTAGTACAGAAAATATTTTAACTACAATTATATCGGCAATACTATATTGCATAATATTGTCCATATTTACAATGAAAATAATGAACAAAATTGAAATAATATAACTTCTTCCCGAACAAGGAGACGGTTTTTTTGTTTCATATTGGAATGAGACAAAAGAACCGTCCCCTTGTCTTTTATAAAGAAATGTTATAGATGGAAGAAACGAAGTACAAAGATATACCAGCAAGAGCTTGAAATGATAGTAGAAGGAGGGAACATGGAAGAAGCATACAAGCGCGTTGTTGCAAATAAAGGAAGCCATGGAGTAGATGGGATGGAAGTAGATGAACTTCTACCGTATCTCAAAGAAAACTTTAAACCATAAAACAACAACTGCTGGAGGGGAAATACAAACCACAACATACATTTTCTGATAGCAGTTATGGATTCAGACCAGGACGCAGTGCAAAAGACGCAATAAAAGCCGCAGAAGCATATATAAATAAAGTATACGCGTGGGTTGTAGATATGGACTTAGAAAAGTTCTTTTTACAGAAATATTACAATTTGGCAATCAAAGAAGGAATTTGGAGGTTAATGGAGAAATATTACAATAAGGAGCATATAAGGAAAGAAACTCGGTTTTTATACTAAAATGCAAAAGAAAAGGCTATTTTAGTGAAAATTTATACTTTTGTCAATTGACAAGATGCTGGAAATAAGATACCATGGATATAGAAGGAATTACCGGTAGTCCTTAGAATTATTGGGGAAGGAGTGAAAATGTTAAGAGAGAGAAGGAATTTGAGAAATGCTTTTTGCTTACGACTAATTTTAAGGTAGGTTGATGGAATTAAATGAAAAGGATAGTGACAGTATTACTTACTTTGATATTAATATTTTCAACAACAGTTGTATTTGGAGCGACGGATAACGTATTAGAAAATGAACCAGCTGCGATTTTTGAAGGTAGTAGCATCGAAATGAGTGTGGTAGAAAATACTAAACTTTCTAGTATGGATTTTATTTATTTACCTAATTATAATGCTGACATTGGTGGAGGTATTTTACTTTCGGAAGAAATAAAAAGGCACAACAATAATGAATTGGCAAGATATGTAGCTAAATTATCAGTTGATTTTATTGTAGCTTCTCTGGCTTATCAATATAAATTAGGATTCCCTACGAGCTTTGTTATAGATCGCTTTACAAACACATTAATATCATGGTTTAATAATAACTATTTACAAGATACTTATACGGGAGCGTGGATGTGGAAAGCCTGGAGCAATTATGAGAATGTTTATGTAATTTATGTGACATTAGTACATTATTCTGATGGAACTTATACAAAACCTATAAAAGTCCAAACATTAGAGATTGGAAGGGAATACGGGACTACAGTTGAATATTATTACTAAAGGAGAATATCTATGAGGAGATTATTATTATGTTAGTGGTATGGTTTAATGCCATTTTAATTCTACTCGAATCTTTATATCAAGTGGTACTTTATATTTACAAATTGTCTGATAGAGATAAAATTCCTCCTTTAACAATCAATTTTGTAGAAAAGCGAAAAATGTTTTTTAGTAGATGGCGCAAAGTTCCTCTAGACGATGGGATTATATATAAAATGATTGGCAGGTCAAAAGTTAGGACATTTGTGTGGTTTATAGTTGGGATATTATTTTATGTTCATGCTAAAGGAAGAGGCGGTGAGATTGGAACTTATGTAATTTTTACAACTGTAATGTTCACAAATGTTTTAAAGCAAATTTACTTCTATAAGTATAAAAAATCTTTGAAAGGCGAAAAATTTTCTAAGGTGTTGCGAAGCATTATAGAAATAGAAATAGGTATGTACAACGTAGCCTTTGATATACCGATAGAAAAGAATAGTATATATGAAGTCATAAAAGATACATGGGTGAATATATTTGGCAGCATGTCTGTCATAATATTGGTATTTTTCGCTTCATATTTCGGAGTATTAGAAAAAGTTAGTATGCTGGTTATAATAATTTATTTAGCTGCTATTTTGAGTAAAAGATTTATTATGGTGCGAACTTAAAACTGTTAAGGCTAAATTTCTATTTTAGATCAGTATGTAGAAACGAGTAAAAACCCTCAGACAAAGGGGACGGTTCCTTTTGTCTGAGGGTTTTCGTTATTGAGATTTTTCATCTTCTAAATTAATTTCTTTAGAGATTTCATGAAGCATTTGAGGTGTTAGTCTCATATCAAAATGAGTTAATTCATAATATTTTGTGGCTTTTCCATCACTGGAGATTTCCATACTCGATTTTACAAGCCCTGCTTCTTCTAATTTGCGAAGATGGATGTATAGAAGAGGTCTGCTTATGCCCATTATTCTTGCAAGTTCGCTTATATACTGCCTATTTTCATACAGAATGCCTAATATTTTTATTCTTACAGGGTGGGATAGAGCATCAAAAATTTTTATAATCTTTGCCGGATCTAAATATTCTGGTGAGGGGTTGTGTTCAGCCATTTTAATCAACTTCCTTTAACAGCTTTTCTATTTTCTCCAGTGCACTTTTTACTCCATCTATTTCATTTAATAGATCGTTTGACATTTTTATATACAACTCATTTTGTTTTCGCATATTTGATACTTTTACAAAGACGAATATTGAGAAAACGGCAAAGATAACTGCTAAAATAAAAGGCGTAAAAAGTGTGATAATTGCAAATAAGTATATGCCCGATGTATTCATATTAATCCTCCTTTTTATTCTATATTTTCAAGTAATTTCTCAATAGATTCTGCTTTTTGACGTAAAGATGACAGTTTTTCTTGTGTCTCTTGAGTTAATTTAGAAAAAGCCTTATATTGCGCTTGAAGCTTTGTTATTTCAAGAACAATTGCTGTTAAAAAAATTATTGAAGTGATAGAAAGGGCGAGTATAAGATAAACAAATCCCATTTTAAAAGCCTCCTCATTTTTTTATTTCACATGTAATAATTATATTACATATGAAATAATTTGTCAATATGCATTTGCTATTTGGAGTAAGTTCTTTTATAATTATGTAAAATCAAATTTCATCCACAAAAGAAAGAGGGAGATAAATGGGATATGCAACTATTATCTATTATTTTTTTATAATCTTTTACGCAGTATTTTTTATGGGGGGAGCGATTTATGGCACTTTTGTGCCGGTTTATCTGGACTACATAGGTTATAGTAAGAGTGAAATTGGAATTTTGATGTCTTTAGGTCCTTTTGTCGCTATAATAGCTCAGCCGTTTTGGGGGATTACAAGCGATAGAGCGAGGTCTAAAAATTTTGTTTTGCAAATTTTATTTTTAGCTAGCATTTTTACTATGGCATTGTTTCCTTTGTCCCGCAATTTTTATTATCTCATAGCAGTTATAACTCTTTTCACATTTTTTCAAACTTCTACTGGTCCGATAAGTGATGCCATAACACTAGAGTATTTAAGTGAAACAAATCAAAAATTTGGTCCAATAAGAATGGCAGGAACAATTGGATACGCAGTGATGTCAGTTATAGCTGGCTGGTTTGTGCAAAGGTATATCGGAAGCATTTTTATTTTAAACATTGTAGTATTGTTTTTAGCCTTTATGATTGTATTTAAACTTCCTGTTGTAAAAGGTCATCAATTTGGAAAGGAAAAGGTTTCTATATGGAAGCTTTTTTCAGATAAAAATCTCGTTTTGCTGATGGTATTCAATTTTTTAGTACAGATTACGTTAGGATTTTACTATACTTATTTTCCTATTTATTTTAGACAAATAGGTGGAAACAATGAGCTTTTGGGCTGGGCTTATTTTATTTCTGCAATGAGCGAGATACCTTTTTTGCTGTATGCCGATAAGATACTTGAGAAAATAGGCACAAGAGGAGCGCTTATAGGAGCAAGCTTTGTGGCAGCAATAAGATGGCTTATCATATCGCTTTTTCAAAACGCATATTTGGTTTTGCCATTTCAACTTTTGCACGGTTTAATTTTTATAGTTTTATATTACTCTATGGCAACTTATATTAATCAAGAAGTTCCAAAAGAATTAAGGGCGTCGGGACAGACCATGAATAATTTAATAGGTATGGGTATTTCAAGGATTGTGGGAAGCTTACTGGGGGGATTTTTGAGTGACGCTTATGGAATAAAGGCAGTGTTTTTTTATAATTCTCTTTTGGCTTTTGCCATAGGTTTAATCTTTGGGTATATCTTTTTTAGGAAGATAGGAAGATAATTTTGTGAATTTAAAAAGGCAAAATTTTTTTATGAAAAACTCTTGAAAAAATTTTGTATGGTGGTATAATGTAAAATAAAAGTTGTATAATTATAAATTAAATATTGTATTTATGCGCAGAAATATTTTTTTAACGTTCTATGCATAAATATAAATTAAATCGTATATATATTAATAAATGACAGAGGATGTAAAAGAGGGAGGCACTTTAAATGGTGAGGGTAGGAATATTTGGGGCAACGGGTTATACGGGGGTCGAACTTATAAGAATACTTTCAAAGCATGAAAAAGTAGAAATAAAATATCTTTCTTCTCAAAGTTATAATACCAAAGCAATTTCGGATGTTTATTCATCTCTCATTGGTTTTTGCGACAAAGAGTTGGAAGATTTAAACCTAGAAAAGGCAATGTCAGAATGCGATGTCATATTTACGGCTTTGCCTTCAGGTCATGCTTCAAAAATTGCCAGAGAAGCTGTGAAAAAAGGAGTAAAGGTGATTGACTTAGGAGCTGACTTTAGATTTGACGATTATTCCGTCTACAAAAAATGGTATGGCGGAGATTATGAAAATTATGAAGGTATTAAAAGGGTATATGGTCTTCCGGAAGTTTACAGAGAAACTATAAAAGAGGCTGAAGTAGTAGGAAATCCGGGATGTTATCCTACAAGCGTTATATTAGGGCTTATGCCTCTTTTGAAAAATGGCATAATAGAGGGGGAGGTAATTGTTGATTCAAAGTCAGGTGTATCAGGGGCAGGTCACAATCCCTCCCATAACAATATGTATGCAGAATGCAATGAAAACATAAAAGCGTATAATGTTGCAAAGCATAGACATGTTCCAGAAATGGAGCAAGAACTTTCAAAAGCTTTCGGAGAAAAAGTATCTGTTGTGTTTACTCCCCACCTTACGCCAATGACAAGAGGAATTTTAAGTACTATGTATTGCAAACTAAAAAAAGATATGGATATAAACACTGTTTATAATGTTTACACAGATTTTTATAAAAATGAGTATTTTGTAAAAGTGTTACAACCTGGTAATTACCCCGCAACAAAAAATGTTTATGGGTCGAATTTTTGTCACATAGGGTTTGAAGTTGATAAACATACTAATACTTTAATAGTGATGTCTGCAATTGATAATCTTGTTAAAGGGGCGTCAGGCCAGGCAGTGCAAAATATGAATATTATGTTTGGAATAAATGAAAATACTGGACTTGATATAGTTCCAATATATCCTTAGATAAAAACACAAATAAAAAATAAAGGGATTTGGAGGATTTGATAATGGAAGAGTTGGAGATTTTAGAAGGAAGCATTGAACTGCCAAAAGGCTTTTTAGCTTCAGGCATTTTTGCAGGGATAAAAAAAAGTAAAAAGGATATTGCATTAATATATTCAGAAAAAGTGGCAAATGCAGCAGCAGTATTTACAACGAATAAGGTTAAAGCGGCGCCAGTCCTTCTTGATATGAAAAGAATAGAAAAAGGTACAACACAGGCGATCATTATAAACAGTGGCAATGCCAATGCCTGCACAGGAGAAAAAGGTTTTGGGGATGCTGTTAACATGGCAAAAAAAGTGTCACAACTTCTTAAAATAGATGAAGAAAATGTGCTGGTATGTTCTACAGGGGTTATTGGTGCACCTCTTCCTATGGAAAAAGTTTTAAAAGGGATTGAGACTGCGGCAGAAAATCTTTCAACAGAGGGTGGGTACCAGGCGGCTGAAGCTATAATGACAACAGATACTTTTTTAAAAGGTGTGACAACTAAGTTTGTAATAGAAGGCAAAATTGTTACAATGACAGGGTTTGCAAAAGGATCAGGTATGATACATCCAAATATGGCCACAATGCTTTCTTTTATACTTACAGATGCTAATATAACTAAGGTTGCATTAAATAAAGCTTTTAAAGAAACTGTAGACAAAACTTATAACATGATTTCTGTTGATGGGGATATGAGCACAAATGATACAGCGATAATACTTGCAAATGGGGAAGCGCAAAACAAAACAATAGAAGAAGGGGCTCATGAATTTGATGTGTTTTATAAAGCCTTAGAGTATGTGAATAAAACCCTTGCAAAACTTATTGTGAAGGATGGAGAAGGAGCAACTAAGTTCATGGAAGTAAATATTGTAAATGCAAAAACTGAAGAAGATGCAAGATTAGCTGCAAAGTCTATCGTAAACTCAAATCTTGTAAAAACAGCTATATTTGGTGAAGATGCCAACTGGGGAAGGATTCTCGCGGCAGTGGGGTATTCAGGGGCAGATTTTGACGTAAATGAAGTAGATATATATTTAAAAAGCGTGAAAGGAGAAATTAAAGTTTGTGAAAATGGAGGTTACATCTTTTTTGATGAGGCTTTAGCCAAAGAAATTTTAAAAGAAAAAGAAATTACTATAACCGTAGATATGAAGGCCGGGGAATATAGTGCGACTTCGTGGGGGTGCGACTTAAGTTATGATTATGTAAAAATTAACGGGAGTTATAGAACATGATTAGAAAGCAAAAATATGGTGACGAAATCGCAAAAGCCCATGTTTTAATAGAAGCACTCCCTTATATTAAAAAGTTCTCCGGCAAGACAGTTGTAATAAAATACGGTGGAAGCGCAATGTTAGACTGCAATTTAAAAAGAATGGTAATGCAGGACATTGTATTGATGAAATTTGTAGGATTAAATCCTGTAATTGTACATGGCGGTGGACCAGAAATAAATAAGATGTTAGAAAAGTTAGGGATAGAGTCAAAATTTGTAAATGGACTGCGAGTTACTGACGAAGCCACTATGGAAATTGTTGAAATGGTACTGATGGGTCGCATTAATAAAGAAATTGTGTCTTTAATTAATGAACTAGGTGGCCAGGCGATTGGCATAAGTGGAAAAGATGGCAAACTTTTAAAGGCGGAAAAGGACATATCGAATGGGGACATAGGATACGTCGGAAAAATTGTAGATGTAAACATAGATGTAATAACGATGATGCTGGAAAAAGGCTATATACCTGTTATTGCACCAGTTTCTTTCGGAGATGACGGCAAAACATACAATGTAAATGCGGATACTGCAGCAGGAAAAATCGCAGAAGCATTAAAGGCTGAAAAACTAATTTTACTTACAGATGTTGAAGGAATTCTATCAAATATAAATGATAAAAGCAGCCTAATATCCCGAATGGACTTAGAGCATGCAAAAGAATTTATGAATTCGGGACGGATAAACGGTGGAATGATACCAAAACTTGAATGTTGCATAAAAGCTGTTGAAAATGGTGTAAAAAGAGCTCATATTATCGATGGAAGACTTACTCATTCACTGCTTCTTGAAATTTTTACTGATGAAGGAATAGGTACTATGATAGGAAAGGAATGTTTTGACGATGATAACCTCTGAGGATAAGAAATATCTAATGAATACTTACAGCAGATACCCTATTACCCTAGCAGAGGGAAAAGGGACAAAAGTGTGGGATGACAAAGGGAATGTTTATCTCGATTTTGTTGCAGGCATTGCAGTAAATTCACTGGGGCATTGTCATCAGGCATTAGTTAATGCCATAAAGAACCAATCCGAAAAACTTATACACTGTTCTAATCTTTATTGGAATGAGAACCAGATAGAACTTGCAAAGATAATCGCAGAAAACTCCTTTGGGGATAAGGTATTTTTTGCAAATAGCGGTGCAGAAGCAAATGAAGGCGCAATAAAACTTACCAGAAAATATGCATCCTTAAAATACGGTAGTAAAAGGTACAAAGTTATATCTGCCCAAAATTCTTTTCATGGAAGAACTTTTGGGGCACTTACTGCGACAGGTCAAGAGAAATATCACAAAGGTTTTGGCCCACTTCTTTCTGGTTTTAAATATGTACCTTTTAATGATATTGATGCTCTTTATAATGCAATTGATGATGAAGTATGTGCAATTATGCTGGAAGTAGTGCAAGGCGAAGGTGGTATCCATGAAGCCACACCGGAATATATAAAGGCGGCAAGAGAAATATGTGATAAAAATGACATTCTCTTTATAATAGACGAAGTGCAGACAGGTATAGGAAGGACGGGAAAACTTTTTGGATATGAGCATTATGGCATAACTCCTGACATTATGACTTTGGCAAAGGGATTGGGAGGAGGCTTCCCAATAGGAGCTATTGTCGCAAAAGAGGATAAAGCTGTTTTTCAACCGGGAGACCATGCCTCCACATTTGGCGGAAGTCCTTTAGCTTGCGCCGCAGGAATTGCAGTGATGAATGAAATAACAAAGGAAGGTTTTTTAGATAGTGTGGCTCAAAAAGGTGAGTATTTTAAGGAGAAACTTGAAAATTTAAAGGAGAAATACAGTGTCATAAAAGAAGTGAGAGGAAAGGGCCTTATGATAGGCTGCGAAATGGATATGGAAGAGGCTTCGAATATGGTGACAAAGGCAATGGAAAAAGGCTTACTTATAAATTGTATCAGCCACAATGTTTTAAGGTTTGTTCCTCCTCTTACTGTGACAGAAGAGGAAATAGATACGGCGTTAATAATACTGGAGGATGTACTTTGTGAAATGGGGTTTTAGCATGAAAGGTTATTTGAAACTTGAGGATGGAAGCATATTTGAAGGTGAGTTAATAAGCAAAAACCAAAAAGGATATGGAGAAGTTGTTTTTACCACAGGGATGACAGGCTATCAAGAAGCCATAACAGATCCTTCCTACGCAGGCCAAATAGTTGTCATGACATATCCTTTAATAGGAAATTATGGCATCAACAAATACGACTTTCAATCAGAAAAGCCTCATATAAGGGGATTTGTGATACGGGAATATTGCGATAAGCCTAGCAATTTTCAAAGTGAGGAGTCACTTTTGAGCTATCTTGATAAGCACAACATACCAGTATTATCGGGAATTGATACAAGGGCTTTGACAAAAAAGCTTAGAGAAAATGGAACTATGAGAGGGATTATAACTTGTAGCCCTGATGACAACATAGAATTTGACCAAGCAAATCTTTTAGAAGAAGTTTCTACGAAAAAGCCGTATCGTATAGCAGGTATTGGTCCAAAACTTGCTTTTATTGACCTTGGTACAAAAAAGAGCATTTTAAAAATGCTAAATTCAGTTGGATTTGACATTTATGTGTTTCCTTATAATGCAAGTTATGATGATGTTATGCAAATAAATCCCAATGCAATATTTCTTTCAAATGGACCGGGTGACCCTAAAGATGCAGTTTATGCAATAGAACTTACTAAACACTTTATGGGTATAAAACCTGTGCTTGGAATATGCTTAGGGCATCAAATAATAGCCCTTGCTCTTGGATGCAATACAGTAAAGATGAAATTTGGCCACAGAGGTGCAAATCAACCTGTTAAAGATTTGCTGACAAATAAAGACTATATAACTTCTCAAAACCACGGATACGCTGTTGAAGAGGAGTCAATAGATAAAGACAAGATAACTGTAACCCACATAAACTTAAACGATGGAACAGTAGAAGGCATTATGCATAAATTTCTGCCAGTTTTTTCTGTACAGTATCATCCTGAGGCATGTCCTGGACCCCGTGATTCAACAGAGATTTTTGATAAATTCATGGATATAGTCATGGTTTACAAAAGGAGGTCTTATTTTGCCGAAGTATAAGGATATTAGTAAGGTTCTGGTAATAGGCTCGGGCCCTATTATAATAGGGCAAGCAGCGGAGTTTGATTATTCAGGAACCCAAGCCTGTAAATCCCTAAAAGAAGAAGGCGTACAAGTTGTTCTGGTAAACAACAATCCAGCTACCATAATGACTGATACTGATATAGCAGATATTGTTTATATTGAAAATCCTACTGTTTCTGTAGTTGAAAAAATAATAGCTAAAGAAAAACCCGATGGAATTCTTGCTACCTTAGGAGGACAGACAGGGCTTAATCTTGCTGTTAAACTTAAAGAAGAAGGAATTTTAGACAAATACAATGTAAAACTTTTGGGAACTTCTTTTGAGTCAATAAAAACTGCAGAAGACAGAGAACTTTTTAAAAGAAAAATGCAGGAAATAGGGGAGCCAGTTGCTGAAAGTATCACAGTCACAAATGTAGAGGATGCCTTAAAATTTGCTAAAAATTGCGGTTATCCTTTGATAATAAGGCCTGCATATACACTCGGAGGTACAGGCGGTGGTATAGCCAACAATGATGAGGAACTTATATCGATTGTAGATTTAGGCCTTAAAAAAAGCATGGCTCAAGAAGTGCTTGTTGAAAAATCTCTGTACGGATGGAAAGAAATAGAGTTTGAGGTAATGAGAGATGCTGATGATAATTGTATTACTATTTGCAGCATGGAAAATTTTGATCCAGTAGGAGTTCATACAGGAGATAGTATAGTTGTAGCGCCAGTGCAAACTTTGTCAGATTACGAATATCAAATGTTAAGAAGTGCAAGCATTAAAATAATCAAGGCTTTAGAAATTGAGGGAGGATGTAATATCCAATTTGCTTTAGATCCCCAAAGCCACAAATACTATGTTATAGAAGTAAACCCAAGGGTTAGTCGTTCAAGTGCACTGGCATCAAAAGCAACGGGATATCCTATTGCAAAGATTGCTGCAAAAATTGCAATAGGGCTTAGACTTGATGAAATAAAAAATCCTGTAACAGGTAAAACTACTGCATTTTTTGAACCTGCACTGGATTATGTTGTGACAAAAATACCGAGATGGCCTTTTGACAAATTTTATACTACTGATAGAAAAATAGGTACACAGATGAAGGCGACAGGAGAAGTAATGGCAATAGAAAGGTCTTTTGAAGCCTCCCTTTTGAAGGCCGTAAGGTCATTAGAGATAAAAGCTTACGGCCTTCAATTAAACAATATAAAAGGCATGAAAACAGAAGAAATACTAAAGAGCATATCAGTGCCTAATGACATGAGACTATTTTATATAGCAGAAGCTCTTCGCCGCGATATAGACATTGATTATATTAATGACGTTACAAAAATAGACAAATGGTTTTTGAACAAGCTTTTAAATATTATAAATATGGAGAGGGAAATAGAGAAAAATGAGTTAAGGGAAGAGATTCTTAAAAAAGCAAAGAGAATGGGATTTTCAGACAGAGAAATTGCAACAATAAAGGGAATTAAAGAAGAAGATGTGAGAGCCTTAAGAAAAGAATATAGCATATATCCTTCCTATAAAATGGTAGATACTTGTGCAGCGGAATTTGAATCAGTTACACAATATATATATTCAACTTATGGCGAAGAAGACGAAGTTGAGATCCATGACATACCAAAAGTAATTGTAATAGGTTCTGGTCCTATAAGAATTGGTCAGGGAATTGAGTTTGATTACTGTTCTGTTAAAGCCTTGTGGGCTTTAAGAGAAGCTGGAATTAAATCTATCATAATAAACAACAACCCTGAAACTGTCAGCACAGACTTTGACACGGGAGACAGGTTGTACTTTGAGCCTATTACATTGGAGGATGTTTTAAACATATATGAAAAAGAAAAGCCACTTGGTGTAATGGTAATGTTTGGCGGCCAGACAGCAATTAATCTTACAGAAGAGTTAGTTAAAAATGCAGTGAAAATAATAGGTACATCCCATGAAAGCATTGATATAAGTGAAGATAGAGAAAAATTCTCAAAACTTTTAAAAGTGCTAAACATTAATCAACCTAAAGGTGAATATGCATTAACAGTAGGAGATGCAAAAGATATAGCCTTAAAACTTGGTTTTCCACTTCTTGTAAGGCCATCCTATGTTATAGGCGGTCAGTCCATGGAAAAAGTTAACACACTTCAAGAGATAATCGACTATGTTTCAAATGCAACCCAAGTATCTCCCGGCAAACCTGTTTTAATAGATAAATATATAGATGGAAGAGAAGTAGAAGTTGATGCAGTTTCAGATGGCGAGTGTGTATTAATACCCGGAATAATGGAACACATAGAAAGAGCTGGAGTGCATTCAGGAGATAGTTTTTCAATATATCCTGCAAGAAGTTTGTCTGAACGGGAGATAAACACTATTATCGAATACACAGAAAAGATTTCAAAAGCTTTAAATGTAAAGGGACTTATAAATATTCAATTTGCAGTAAAAGAAGGTACTGTATATGTGTTAGAAGTAAATCCTAGAGCTTCGCGTACGGTACCTATTATGAGCAAAGCAACAGGTGTACCTATGGTGAAACTGGCGGTAGAAGTGGCTTTAGGCAAAAAGCTAAAAGAGTTAGGTTATAAAGGCGGTTTATGGCCGCAGACCCCATATACGGTTGTAAAAGCTCCTGTATTTTCCATGGAAAAATTGACAGATGTTGAAGTTTCATTAAGTCCTGAAATGAAATCAACAGGAGAAATAATGGGTATAGATTTAACTTATGAAGGAGCACTTTACAAAGCTTTAGAAGGAGCAGGCCTTAAAATACCTAAAAAAGGGAAAATACTTCTTTCAATAGCGGAAAGAGATTTTCAAGAAGCGGTATCTTTAGTAGAAAAATTGCAGGGCTTAGGGTATGAAATATATGCCACATACAGGACGGGGAAGTATTTGAGTTTGATTGGTATTCATGTAAATATTATGTCTTTAGATCATGCAATAAAATTGCTGAAGGATGGATATTTTGACGCTGTAGTAAATACACCGACAAAAGGCAAAAAACCTGATAATACGGGATTTAAGTTAAGAAGAACAGCAGTAGAATACAGAATTCCTCTTTTTACATCTATAGATACTATAAAAGCGGCATTAAATGCTGTGTCAAAGGTAAATATGAATGGCTTGTCCATTTTATCTGTAAATGAATATCAAGAAATACAAAAGGATAATGTCAAAAATTTAGTTTTATAAGGAGTGTTTAAAAATGTTAAAAGGCGAAAAAGTGGTACTTGCTTATTCAGGAGGACTTGATACATCAGTAATTATACCATGGCTTAAAGAAAACTATGAATGTGAGATAATAGCGGCTTGTATTGATGTAGGACAGGGAGGAGAAATTAAATATATAAAAGACAAGGCTTTAGCGAGTGGTGCCAGCAAAGTATATATTGAAGACGTAAAAGAAGAATTTGTAAAAGATTATATATTTCCTACTTTAAAGGCTGGTGCTGTTTATGAAGGGAAATACCTTTTAGGCACTTCTATGGCGAGGCCTTTAATTGCCAAAAAACTTGTGGAAATTGCCCACAAAGAGGGTGCAAAGGCAATAGCTCATGGTGCAACAGGAAAAGGCAATGACCAGGTGAGATTTGAGGTATCAATACATGCTCTTGACCCTTCAATAAAAATCATAGCCCCGTGGAGGATATGGGATTTAAAATCAAGGGAAGATGAAATAGACTATGCAAAAAAGAAGGGGATACCGATCCCTGTTACTAAAGAAAAAATATATAGTGTAGACAATAACTTGTGGCATGTAAGCCATGAAGGAGGAGACCTTGAAGACCCATGGAATGAGCCTAAAAGTGACCTTTACGATATAATCACTCCACCTGACAAAGCCCCAGATAAGCCAGAATATGTGCTTATAGAATTTGAAAAGGGCATACCTGTGAAAGTAAACGGCAAAGCCTTAGAACCTGTCAAATTAATAGAAGAATTAAACGTAATTGCAGGAAAAAACGGCGTAGGGATAGCCGATCTTGTGGAAAATAGACTTGTAGGAATGAAGTCTCGCGGTGTTTATGAAACTCCTGCAGGGACATTGCTTTACACTGCTCATAAAGAACTTGAATATCTTGTGCTTGATAAGGAAACAATGAGGTTTAAGGATTTGGTTTCACAGAAATATGCAGACCTTGTTTACAACGGTTTGTGGTTTTCACCACTTAAAGCCGCGCTAGACGCTTTTGTAGAGGAAACGCAAAAAAATGTAACAGGTGTTGTAAGACTAAAGCTTTATAAAGGAAATGTCATAAACGCCGGAGTAAAATCTTCTTATTCTCTTTACAATGAAGAATTTGTGACTTTTGGTAAAGATGATGTTTACAACCAAAAAGACGCAGAGGGATTTATAAACCTCTTTGGGCTTTCTTTAAAAATTAAGGCTTTGATGGAAATGGGAAGGAAGGATATGGATGAAGCTGTGGGGAGGTAGGTTTAAAAGCGAGACGGACAAACTAATGGAGGAGTTTAATTCCTCCATTTCTTTTGATATTAGGCTTTTAAAGCATGACATATTAGGCTCAATTGCCCATGCAAAAGGACTTTATAAAGCTGGAGTGCTGACAGAAGATGAACTCAATTTAATAGAAAAAGGGTTAAAGGAAATTCTTGATGAAACCAATGTTGGAGAGATACCAAATGATGAAGATGTTCATTCTTATGTTGAAAGGCTTTTAACTGAGAAAATAGGTGATACAGGGCGCAAACTTCACACAGGAAGAAGTAGAAATGACCAAGTTGCGACAGATGAAAGGCTTTATTTAAGAGATGAGATAGACAAAATAAAAGAGGATTTAACAAAACTTATAGATACCTTAAATGAAATGGCTGGAACTTATAAAGAAGCGATTATGCCGGGATATACGCATCTGCAAAGGGCACAGCCTGTGACTTTTGGACATCATCTTCTTGCCTATGTTGAAATGTTTAAAAGAGATTTATCAAGGCTTGAGGATATGGTGAAAAGAGTCAACGTAATGCCTTTGGGCTCTGGTGCACTTGCGGGTACCACCTTCGATATCGATAGAAAATACGTGGCATCTCTTTTAGGGTTCGATGATATAACTTTAAACAGCATGGATGGTGTAAGCGATAGAGACTTTGTAATAGAATTTTTAAGCTTTGCCTCTATAACAATGATGCATTTAAGTAGGTTCTCAGAAGAATTAATTTTGTGGTCGACCAAAGAATTTGATTTTATTGAGATGGATGATAGATTTTCAACAGGAAGCAGTATGATGCCACAAAAGAAAAATCCCGATGCAGCAGAACTTATAAGGGGCAAAACCGGCAGGGTTTACGGCGATTTGATTACAATACTTACTGTGATGAAAGGACTTCCTCTTGCATATAACAAAGACATGCAGGAGGATAAAGAGGCTTTGTTTGATGGAATAGATACTTTAAAAATGTCTTTAAGAGTTTTTACAGAAATGATAAAGACAATTAAAGTAAAGACTGAGAAGATGGAAAAAGCTGCAAAATATGGTTACATGAATGCTACAGATTTTGCAGACTATCTTGTACAAAAAGGTATTCCTTTTAGGATCGCCCATGAAATTGCAGGCAAAGTTGTCTTATATGCGATAGAACGAAACTTAGCAATTGAAGATTTATCACTTGAAGAACTTAAAAAATTCAGCGATGTAATAGAAAAAGATGTATATGGGGCGATAGATCTTAAAAACACATTAAAAAAGAAAAAGACAATAGGTTCACCGAATATATTGTAAAAAGCCTATGCGGAAGACTTGTGCATAGGCTTTTTACTGTATATTCAATAAAGTTTGATTTTCTATTCATATTTTTTTACACTGATTTTGGAACTAAGAATCTCAATATATATAGTATACATGTTTGGTAACATTATAAAGTGTGAAAATAAAGATTAGAGGGAACACAATTTAAAAATCCTCCCTTATTTTTAAATTGTGTTCCCTCTAATCTTATAGTGAAAATTTTAACTTAAATATTTTACATGAGATATTTTATCATACAATTTATTTTAAAACAAGTTAAAATTGTAATTATTTAATTCATTTGTATTGAAAAATAAAAATTTACATGGTAAAATGTACTTAAAACAAAGGCAGGAGGTATAGTTGTAAACAAAAAACATTTTATAATTTTAATTACATTATTGTTATTAATTACTAGATGCTGGCCTCAAAACATATTTAACCAAAAAGATTTTACGATAAAACAAAGTGTTGAAGAATTTTCTTCAGATAAATATAAAGGAAGGCTTGCAGGTACGGAAGAAAATAATAATGTGGCAAAATTAATTGAATCAATATTTAAAGAGTTAGGCATAGAGCCATATGACGGCATTAATTATTTATATGAATATAAACAACCTGTATTTGATGAGAAAAAGCAGGTACATGTTATGAATGTAAAATTTAAAGATGGCAACAAAAAGGAACTATTATACGGAATAGATTATCTTGAAAACAATCCCGTAAACGATATTATGTTAAACTGCTCTATAACGTTTGATATAAATGACCCTTTTTTAAAAGAAAAAGCGGTTGTTCTGGAGGATAGAAAAAATATTGCGAAAGTTTATGGTGTAGCTAAGTTGGTTTTAATAAAGAAAAATAATTTTACAAAGAATGTAAGAACAAAAGAAACTATACCTTTAATTCAAATTAGTAAAAAGGCATATGATTTATTAAAGTTAAATCCTGATGCAGAATTATTGTATGAAATCAAATTACAACAAGAGATAAAAACGGTTTATAACGTTGTTGGGAAAATAGGAGGCAGTAACAAAAATAACGCATTAGTTTTATCTGCCCATTTTGACCATGTAGGTACAACTGGAAATAATATTTATCCGGGCGCTGCCGATAATTCAACAGGACTTGCGGTTTTATTGGACTTATCCAAAAAATTAAAGGAATATACTGATAAAAATAAATTGGATTTTGATATAGTTTTTTGCGCATTTAACGGTGAAGAATATGGACGTTTTGGAAGCAAGTCTTTTGTTCAGCTATTAAAAAAAGATTATAAAAATATTTATAATATAAATATTGACAGTATAGGAATTAAAAACGGTGGAGTTATAGCTGTTGCAGGTGATAAAAATGTAAGTGGACCATTAATGCAGATATTGAATGAATATTTAAGTGAAAATAATTTTAAAAGTAAAATGTCAGTGGAATATGAGAGTGACCACTTATCATTTTCAGAAGAGAATATAAAATCTGTAAATATAGGTCAGGAGAATGTGGAAGTGTTACATACGACAAAAGATACAATTGATAAAATTGATTTTAAATATTTGGAGAATTTGAGTGATGTAGTATATCAATTTATAATCAAAGAGGGTACAAAAATATTTGGAATAAAAGATGACACAAAAGATGTGTCTTTAAGTGAAGAAGAAAAGAAAATAGATTACATAATTGAAAAAGAGAGACAAAACTTAGATTTTGGGCAATATAAGTTAACTGAAATAGATGGTAAGAAGTATTTGGTAAAAAAATTCGATAAGGAATTTTCAGATATTAAAAGCTTTCAAGAAATTTATGGAAAAACTGATTTGCCTATCAATATTGGTGAATATGAACTTGCAATTTTGGGACAAGCTAATATCCTTAATTTTTTGCCATCTAAACTTGAGCTTACACAGATGCTGTAATTTACGGCATACTGGCGGTGAGTTTTCTAAATGGCATATACCTTCCTTTAATATTTAAATTTGGACATGGTTTTTCTGGAATTATGTACATTATTTTGATTTTTGGATTTTCTTATGGCATATCTTATGTTATAAGACTTTGCTTGGCTTTCTTTACTTCTTGTATGATTTCCAATCTTACACCTCCTATTTTTCGATGAGATGAGTCATCCGGATGACCTTCTTACTTTATAGATGATTGTGGAAAGAGTTTGGTTTTCGGATAAGATTATATCTTGTTGGATAAGTGATTGTTTTTAGAAGAATAGAAGTATACCTATGTACTTTATACTAAGGATACTAGGGAAGGAACAATTTACTCTGTAACCATTTTGTAACCAAAACTTAATAATTTTTTAATAAATTTTAACATTTAAAAAGTTATAATGAAATAAAAGAGGAAGATAGTATTGAAAGGAGATGAAAAGCATTGAAAAAAGTTCTTATAGTTTTATGGTTATTAATCATTTCCATTGCATTTTCTTCTTGTGGCATAAAGGCAAATACCAAAGTAAATGATGAGATAGATATAAACAAAGTTGTTTCACTTAAAGAAAAACAATTTCCTGTTGGCTTTGACCCTTATAAAAAGAAGGTATTGCTTGCGATATACGATGAAAACAATAAAATAAGTTTAGGATTTTATGATATTAAAAGTACAAAAACTGAGATTGTAGTAAAACCTGTAGATTACAGTAAAAATATAAAAAGTGCTGTTACAGATGGTAAATATATAGGCTGGGTTGAAGCATCAGATAATATGGGAATGTGGGGAGATGACTGGAGAATATACATCAAAGATTTAAATACCCAAGATCTAAAAATGATTGCAAAAAGTAAATTTGGTGAAGATGATGTTTTAAATAATCAGTTTAGTGTTGAACCACATTTATCCATTAACAACGGAAAGCTTGTATGGTCAACTTATGAATCAGATGGAGATAATAAGTCAAGTTCAATATTTTTATATGATTTAAAAGAGAACAAACAGAAAATAATACAAACTTTAAAAGGGAATGATAATTATCATTTTAGTAGCCCTCACATATATGGAAATTATATAGTTTGGGATGAGTCAAAAATATCTGGACAAGAAGATATTGGCGGAGTGTATTTGTATAGTATTGCAGAAAATAAAACTTTAAAATTATCTGAGCAAGGTGCTTTTTCAAATATATGGGGAGACAATGTTGTGTGGGTAGAAAAAAATAAGAAAGCCATACTTTACAATATTAAAAGTAAAAAAAAGATAGAAATTCCAACATACAGCAGTGAGGTGTGGGCTGTCTCCTTAAATAAAGACTATGTTACATGGTATAGTAATAACAGCAGCATGAAAGTTTATAATATCTTCAAAAATAAAACTCAACTTATAAATATTCCAATTATAAGCGGACCAACAATTTACTATGACATTCTAACCTGGGTACAAAATGAAGATGGTAAAGCAATACCAAAATTTTTATTGCTTTATAATTAAGCTATTTTTTAATATAGGGAGGGGGAAATTATGAGAAGGAGAAATTTAATACTTGTCTTTTTGTTCATCTTTTTAATTTTGCCTTTGATATGGGTCATAATTAATCTTGAAGTCCCTGATAAGAAAAGTACTGAGCAAGTGAATTTGTCAAATTCTACAGAACAGAGCAATATTTATGAGGACCAGGAAAAGCTTCTGAAATTCTTATATGATAATAAAAAACGCATTCTTGAGAATAAAAAGGTGTTTTTAATAGATGTAACAGATGTGCTTCCTGTGGTAGAAGAGAAGGATATAAACAATTCTACAGTCCAGCCTGATTTAAATATTGTAAAATCAGAAAGACAGAAACAGTATGAGATAATTAAAAAAGTTTTGAGGGAAGCCGATTATTACCATCTGACTGGGAAAATCAGGGACAACACGGTATATTCTTATTTGAGCGATATAGTAAAAAAGGCCCTTTATAGCGATTATAAAGAAGAAGAGTATACCTATTATTACAAAGTGGAACCTGCTAATCCCGATGAAACTGTTCTCAGAGATAGGAAAGGATACTTTTACTATGTGTATGTTTTTACAGATTCTTACGAGGTCAACCCGGCGGACCCCTATGGAGATATTAAAAAATTGATAATGCTTGTAGAGAAAATAAAAGGTAAATGGGTGATTACAGAGCTTACGTATAATAATTAACAGAGTACAAAGGGGAGTTCTTCTTGTTTGAAAAATCAAACTAGAATAACTCTCCCCGTGTCTATTTAAGAGTTGTTTACCTCTGTGTCATATTCAATAAAATTTCTCTAATTTCTGTAGCTTTATCTTCATCTGCAAGGACTACTAGATAATCGCCGGCTAGAATTTTTGTATTTCCCTTTGGTATTAATTCATGCGTTCCCCTCTTTATGCCAACAAGTAAGCAATTTTGGGGCAAGCTAATATCCTTTAATTTTTTGCCATCTAAACTTGAGCCTACACAGACAGGCATTTCGAAAATCGTCTTTCTTTTTTTATTGGCAGTTATAGATTTTTGTTCTTTCTTTATCGGCAGACGTTCTAACAAAGATTCATAAATCGGCATATTTGAGAACAAATCTGATGAAAGATATGCTGCTATAGAAACAGTGCTTAGGGCTAACAAATGACTAAATGAACCGGTCATTTCAGTTACAAGCAAACTACCTGTTATCGGTGCCCTAACTATAGCAGCAAAATATCCTGCCATAGCAAATACAATAAAATTTTTGATATAAATAGGGTTTATGTGCATTATGTTAATTATGACAGTTCCATATATGTTGCCAATCAGTGAACCTATTATAAGGAGGGGCATAAAAATACCTCCTGGTACACCTGAACCATAGCTTACCATCGTAAATAAAAATTTAACAATTAATAGCAAAATTAGAAATTTTAAACTAAAACTATTATTGCTTAATGTATCGACAAGACCCTCACCGCCCCCAAGTGCCATAGGTACCCATAGTCCAACTGCAACGGATATAATAAGAGGTATTATTGGCTTCATATGTGATTTTATTTTTAACATGTTGTATATATCTTGAGTCTTTAAAAGGGTTTTATTAAATACGATTCCACATAATCCAACGATAATTCCAAGTAAAATAAGATAAAGATAATTATTAAGCGGCATTACTGCTAGATTTTTCAGATTAAAAATAGGTTTGATTCCTAATAGTTCACCAGCTACAAAAGTTGATGTAAGTGATGAAACCATACTAGATACAAGTACCAATGGTGAGAAATTTTTATGCAGTTCTTCAAGAGCAAAAATCACTCCTGCAAGTGGTGCATTAAAAGCTGCTGCAAGCCCTGCACTAGCTCCGCATGTAAGAAGGTATTTTTCTTCAACTCTAAATCTACCAAACAACCTACTTATTCCTTGCCCGATTGAAGAACCAATTTGCACACATGGACCTTCGCGTCCTAAAGAAAGTCCTGCACCTATCGCTAAAATAGTACCTATGAGCTTTAGCAATAAAACTCGTAACCAATTAACTTTTATATAACCAATAATCATGCCTTCAACTTGAGGTATACCACTACCGCTTATCATAGGTTCTTTTTTCACTATTATACCCAATATTAAGCCTATTAGAGAAAGGAAAATTATCCAGCCAATTAACGGGTAAGGATTTGTATGAAGAATTTTGTATACACTTATTACAAGAATATTTGTTTTTTCAAGAATATATCTTAAAATAGCAATAATCAATCCAACAAAAAAACCTGTTATAATGCCTTCAACTATAATACGCTTGCGAAATTCTTCCCAATGTATTAAAGTATTGAATGTTATACTTTTACCTTTATTCAATAAAATCCCTCCCAAAACATAAAATGAATGAATATTTATTTTTCTCATATTATCATTATACTACAAAATAATGATATCAAGTATTTTATATTGTTGAGTTTACTTATAGAATAATAAGAAGTATTACAAAATCTGGATATAAAACAATACAAAAATCTTTTTATTTTAAACAAATAAACATAAACATTATGCTTTGTAGCAAATTTCCATATAATTCTTGCAGGCTTCATAAAAAAGTGATATAATATTTAAAGAGGGATGAAGCCCCCTTTTGGAAAATCCGAACTGCTGATAAACAGCTGATGGCTTCTACGGTAAAAACGTAGGGGTTGTCAGCTTTTTTATATTAGTGCATTTGCCTACAACTTTGAAAGAGAGGTGCTTTCTTATGCCTTTTCATAGCATATTATTTGAAAAAAACGAAGATGGGGTAAAAAAAGAAACATTTGAAGCGCCTGATTTTTTTGTTGACTTAAATCTTGATCAAATTGTAGATGTCATAACAAGAGGCAAAGAAGAATATAATTTAAAACCGTTTTTTTACACTCATTTAAACGATATTGATACTATCAAGTATCGCCATGAAATAATGCAAGACCTTGAAAATGAAGTTTTGCTTGAGGATATAAAATCATTTGCGGAAAAAATGCAAGAAATGCGCAAACACCTTGCTCAAGCAGACAAACTTTACTACAAATACCAGAAAGACAGATGGTTTTTGGATGCTGTAGAAATCTACTGCGATGCAATTACTGATTTAGTAGAAGACTTGTCTTCTGTAGAGTTAAAATCTCGTGGTTTTTTAGCATTTCGTCAATATTTGATGGATTATATCAATTCTGACCGTTTTCAGCTGCTACTGAGTGAAACGAAAAAACTTAAAGCTGATTTGTCTACAGTGAAATATTGCTTGTTAATAAAAGGTAACCGTGTGACGGTTCGTAAATATGAATCTGAAATTGATTACAGTACAGAAGTAGAAAAAACGTTTGAAAAATTCAAACAGGAAGCAGCAAAGGATTATAAAATCAAATTTTCTGATTGGCCAGATATGAACCATGTCGAAGCAAAAATATTGGATTTAGTAGCTCAGTTATATCCTGATATATTTTCTAATCTTGATAATTATTGTATGAAAAATAGTGATTATTTAGATGAGACAATAGCTACTTTTGATAGGGAAGTACAATTTTATATTGCTTATTTGGAATATATGGCACTATTCAAGCGCACTGGACTAAAATTTTGTTATCCACAAATATCTAGTAAATGCAAGGAAGTTTATAATTACGAAGGATTTGATTTAGCTCTGGCTTATAAACTCATCAACGAAAATTCGGTCGTTGTTTGTAATGATTTTTATTTAAAAGGTAAAGAGCGTATATTTGTAATTACCGGTCCGAACCAGGGAGGAAAAACAACATTTGCACGCACTTTTGGACAATTGCATTATTTGGCCAGTATAGGCTGCCCTGTTCCCGGAAGGGAAGCTCAACTCTTTCTTTTTGATAAACTATTTACACATTTTGAAAAGGAAGAAAATATTAAAGATCTTCGTGGAAAACTGGAAGATGAATTGTTTAGAATTTACAATATTCTTGCCCAGGCCACATCAAACAGTATTATAATAATGAATGAAATTTTCACATCTACCACAGCAAAAGACGCATTATTTTTAAGTAAGAAGATAATGGGAAAAATAATACAATTAGATGTGCTGTGCGTTTGGGTAACATTTATAGATGAATTAGCATTCTTAAGCGAAAAGATTGTAAGTATGGTCAGTACGATAGTTCCTGAGAATCCGGCACTGCGCACATATAAAATTGTTAGAAGACCGCCTGATGGGCTTTCATACGCTATATCAATTGCTGAAAAATACAGGCTAACGTATAACTGCTTAAAGGAGAGGATGAAATTATGAAAGTTTTACTTATGTATAGAGATCATGATTTTGACCTGGAACAAAAATTGTCCGCGGACGAAGAAGCATTGATACAAGATTTGGAATTAAACACTTTGTTCAATGCTATGTCCCGTGGTGATAATTTTTTATTTGAAGTGGCAAAAAAATATGTTTTATACAGTGTGTATAGTGATCTGGATACAATATTATATCGCCAAGATGTTTTGAAGGATTCTCTAAAAAATTCTTCTATTGTTAGGAATATCTATGATATAGCGGTAGAAGCAATTGAAAACGAGAAAAAGTATTATTTTAGCATTTTCACCAGGTACCCTGCAGCTATACTTCATAGTTCAATGGATGTATTGCATATGTTTATTGGAATGCTGAAAAAACTAAAGAGTATTGCTGACCAACATGCCGATAAATTCGAATCAGAGGGTTTTAAAAGGTTTTTTGCAATGCTCAAAAAAGAACTTAATGATGAATATTTTGAAAATGTCCAAAATCATTTAAAAGAACTGGAATTTCGCGATGGAATTTTGATCAGTGCTGAGTTGGGTAAAGGCAATAAAGGTGTCAATTATATTCTTCGCAAACGGGAGGATAAAAAACAAAGTCTAATAGACAGGATTTTTTTAAAAAGACCGGATGCTTATACTTTTTATATAAGTGAGCGCGATGAAAGCGGTGCAAGAGCTTTATCTGACTTAAAAGACAGAGGAATCAACCTTGTGGCAAATGCCATTGCTCAGTCTGCTGATCATATTCTCAGTTTTTTTAACATATTGCGGACTGAATTGGCTTTTTACATTGGCTGTTTGAATTTATATGAGCAACTTGCCCAAATTGGAGAGCCGGTGTCTTTCCCTATTCCGGTAGTATCCAGTGAACGCAGGCATTCTTTTAAAGGATTATATGATGCTTGTTTGGCTTTGACAATGAAACAAAAAGTCGTCGGCAACGATTTAAATGCTGATAATAAAGACCTAGCAATAATTACAGGTGCTAACCAAGGGGGTAAATCTACCTTTTTGCGAAGCATAGGTTTGGCCCAGTTGATGATGCAATGTGGTATGTTTGTGCCAGCCGAATATTTTTCTGCCAACATATGTGATGGGATTTTCACCCACTATAAACGAAAAGAAGATGCTACCATGAAAAGTGGAAAGCTTGATGAAGAGCTTAGCAGGATGAGTGATATAGTAGACAATATAAAGCCAAATTCCATGGTACTATTTAATGAATCATTTGCCGCGACAAATGAAAGAGAAGGTTCGGAAATTGCAAGGCAAATAATTACTGCATTGATTGAAAAACGCATTAAAATCTTTTTTGTGACACATTTGTTTGAATTTGCCTATAGTTTTTATAATAAAAAACTGGAGAATGTCATTTTTTTGCGAGCTGAAAGAGGAGAGGACGGTAAGCGTACTTTTAAAATAGTCGAAGGCGAACCATTACAAACAAGTTATGGTGAAGATTTGTATAAAAAGATTTTTGGAGAAGGCTATTAAATTTATTTAGGAACAAATTGTTAAGAAACCTTTTTCTGAGTAATTTAAAGCCTTTTGAATAGTTTTAATACTCTTTTAATCTTTCATCAACTTGTGCAATTAAAGAAAAATCTTTATCATCATGTAACAGGTATAAATTGTTTTCAATGGCTGTTTCTGCTATGAGCAAATCTATAGTGCTGCGAATGGTGATTCCTTTTTTCTTACACTTGAAATACAATTTTGAAGCATTTTCATAAGATTTGATACCATATTTTAGGTCATAGAATTTTTGCGTACTTAAATATTCTTTAATTAAATTAAATTCATTTTCAGTTTTTGTTCCTTGTAATAGTTCATGATAGATAAAATTGTTTATTCCAAAGGGGATATTATTCTGTATTATTTCTTCAAATTTTTTTACTTTTTTATTTTCTATGCCTTTCAGAAAAGATATTAAAACAGATGTATCTACCAAAATCATTTGCTTTCCCTCATTTTTTTGTAATCATAATTTTCATCAAACTGTATTTTTCCTTTTATCTCCATTAAATTTTTTCTTCTGCGATTTTCTACAAATTCTTTTAAAGCCAAATTGACAACTTCTTTTTTAGTTTTTAATCCTGAGATTTTTAACGCTTCTTTGATGAGATTTTCATCTATGACTATATTTGTTCTCATCACATACACCTCCTAATGTGTATTGTAATACACTTAATCTTTTAAGTCAAGGGAGAATTGGATTTTTGTCCGTGTAAAATTATTATGGTTGCTCTTTATGTAAATGCAGTTCAGAAAGCACGAAAAATAAAACCCGAAATTCCTTTATATGGACGGCATTGTCAAAGTAAAATAATCTGGCAATACATATTATTTTGCCAAAAATTTGCGTAAATAGATAGTATTTTATAAAGATAGATTTTCGGATGCGCATAAATTTTAAATAAGAATAATTATCAATACTATTGTATTTAAGTTTTAAGTGAGATATAATTAAGAAAACAGGATAGAATATGAAAAGACAGAAAATCTTTGTATAAATTTTTGATATATAATATGTGAAAGGTGGGAAAAAGTATGCATAAGGTTGTTTTACTGCGACATGGAGAAAGCCTGTGGAATATGGAAAATAGATTTACTGGCTGGACGGATGTGGATCTGTCGCCAAGAGGGCTTGAAGAGGCGAGAGAAAGTGGCAAGACTTTAAAGGCAGAAGGATACACTTTTGACTGTGCTTTTACTTCTGTACTTAAAAGGGCTATAAGGACTTTGTGGATTGTCCTTGACGAATTGGATTTGATGTGGATACCGGTTTATAAATCATGGAGGCTTAATGAAAGACATTATGGAGCATTACAAGGACTTAACAAAGCCGAAACTGCTCAAAAATATGGTGAAGAACAGGTGAAAATATGGAGAAGGTCTGCTGATGTAAGGCCTCCCGCATTGACAAAAGATGACCCAAGATACCCCGGTTTTGACCCCAGATATGCTGACCTTTCTGAAGATGAAATTCCCCTCACTGAAAACTTGATTGATACAATTAACAGAGTTATTCCGTATTGGAAATCAACAATTGCGCCGACGATAAAATCCGGTAAAAAAGTCCTCATAGTTGCCCATGGAAATAGTTTAAGAGGGCTTATAAAATATCTTGACAATCTTTCAAATGAAGAGATAATGGAACTTAATATACCTACAGGTATTCCCTTAGTTTATGAGCTTGATGATGATTTAAAGCCTATAAGGCATTATTATCTTGCAGATGAAGAGAAAATAAAAGAGAAAAAGAAATTAGTAGAAAACCAAGGGAAAATTCAAGGAAATTCTTAAAATACTGGTTTGTCTTATTTTTACTTGTTTTTTGCCTTTTAAAAGTGTACAATAGAAATATAAGGAAGTTCTAAATTGAAAGGTGGGTTTTGTATGTTAAGCAACAAAATGTTGGAAGGATTAAATAAACAGTTGAATTACGAAATTTATTCTGCATATCTATATGTAGCAATGGAAAATTATTTTCAAGAGAAAAACTTAGAAGGTTTTGCTAATTTCTTCAAGGTTCAGACACAAGAAGAACTTGCACATGCGAGAATTTTTTACGAGTACATATATCGCATGGGTGGGAAAGTGACTCTGTACCCGATAGAAAAACCAGAGGGAAACTTTGAAAGTATTTTAGACCTTTTTAAAAAGGCTTTGAGTCATGAAAAAACTGTAACTGAAAGGATTTACAAGCTTGTTGATATAGCAATTGAGGATAAAGACCATGCCACAAATGCATTTTTGCAGTGGTTTGTTAATGAGCAAGTAGAAGAAGAAGAGAGCTTCCAAAGGCTTGTTGACAAGTTAGAGCTTATAGGAGACAATATACAGCCAATATTTATGCTTGATGCTGAATTGGCTCAAAGGACGTTTGTATTACCTGCTCCACTTGCTCAAGGACCTCAAGGACAATAAAAGATTAAGAAAAAGGTAGACCTTTTTTATAGGTGTACCTTTTTTATATTTTTGTTTAGTTTTTATTAGAAAAAATAGTATAATTAAGGTGATGAGAGTCTTTTGGAGGTTGAGAACCAAAGGGCTTATTACAGGATATGTGGAGGTTTTTGTGATGAATAAAATTATAACAAGGCCGCCCGAGATTGAGGAAAATATTAGGGTTGTATATGCGGGCAATCACTATATAAGTTTGCCTGAGATAAAAATAAAGGATGCTTCTATAAAAAGCTTAAACATTGTTTCTCTTTCAAACAAAGGGCTTGTGGAGTTATCAGGGGATGAAGTGCTATTTAAACCTGTATTTTATAAAGATGGGAAAAGGCTTGAGATAGCAAATAGTGAAATAATAGAAGAACTTTATTACATACCGTCTATTAAATTGCATTTTGCCAGCGGCGAATGGGCATTAGTGAAAATTTATGCTGATATAAGCGAAAAAGGATTTGTGTATGAATTTGAATGTTCTAAAGAAATGGATATTCATTTGGAAGTAAATGCAGGTAAATTGAGTTTTTTGCGATTTAATTCTCATGATGTGGATTTTAAAAAAGAGTTTAAGGTTGATAAATGGCTGAAAAACCCTGCTTTAAATATTTATTCTTACAATATATCTTTTGCTCTTGCTTTTGGCGGTGAGAAGGATTTTGATTATGAAGAAAAAGGGGAGAAGCTTTTACTTAAATTAAAAGCCAAAGGTAAAAACTGCTTTTATATAACTGTAAATTCTGACATGGACGGAGCATCTACGACTTTAATACATTTTAAAAGAAAAGGTTTTAAAAATATATACAAAGAGCTTAAAAACTTTCTTGAAAGCAAGTACATAAAGTATCCGCAAGATAGTGATTTAGAGAAAATACTCAATAAAAACTTGTTTTTTAATTATTTTTTTGCTATTGGAAAGGATATGGAAACAGATAATTATATTGCATTGACCTCTAGAAGCCCGAGGTACTATGTCTCAGGTGCTTTTTGGGAAAGAGACAGCTTTCTCTGGTCTTTTCCAGCAATAAAGCTTGTTGACAGAGAATTTCACAATCTTATTGCAAGGGAGATGATTTTAAGGCACAGCAAGAATGCAGGAGACCATGCCCACTACATCGATGGAACTGTGCTGTATCCAGGATTTGAACTGGATGAGGCGGCAAGCTATCTTATTCTCATAGGAACCATGGATATAGATTTGGAGGATATGGAACTTATAAAAGCTCTTGAGAGGGTATACAGCCGAATTGAAAAGGAGTTTGACAGGGAAACGGCGCTATACAAGACGTTTTTGCTGCCTTCTGATGACCCTTCGGATTATCCTTTTGTGACGATAGACAATGTGATATTGTGGAGGGGGTTTATAAACTTAAAGGATTTGTACGTAAAGCTCAACTGGTACAACAAGGCGGAAGCTTTACAGAAAAAGATTGACGGAATTTACAAGGGGATATACAAATACCTTGTCACAGAGATGGATGGAAAGCCTATTTTTGCTTGGTCTACGGATGGAAAAGGAAATTATAGATTTTACAATGACCCGCCAGGGAATCTTGGTATTATGTATTATTACGGTTTTGTGGATTATCATGATGAGATATTTAAAAATACAATTGAATATTATTATTCACCCAAATACAAGTACTATTTTGAGGGTGCAAAGATAAGAGAGCTTGCCTGCGACCATCATCCTAATACACCCTCAGGCTTGGGTCTTTGTGGAAGCTTATTAAATCCTCTAAAAAGAGAGGAAGCACTTTTGTGGCTTAAAAATGCCAACATGGATTATGGAATTTTGGCAGAAAGCTTTGACAAAAATACAGGTGAGGCAAAAACAGGTGTGGGTTTTGCAACTGGAGCGGGATATCTTGCAATGGCTCTTTATAAAGTGCTTTTTGAGGAGTGAAATAGATGAGAGTGGCGTCTGTTGTTTTAAAAAAAGGAGAGGTAGAAAAGATAACTGGTAAAAAAGAGGTTTTGAATAAAATAGATGAAATTCTCAAGGTTTGTCAAGAGAAAGGAGCATGTGTTGTAGTTTTTCCGGCTCTTACAGGTATGCTTTGGGACTTTGAAGATAAATTTTTAGAAGAAATGAAAAAAATTTCTTTAAAATATAAGGATATTGCCATATGTCCGGGAAGCTTTTTTGAAAAAGATGGAGACAAAACTTACCACTCTTCTTTTCTTTTGTTAAACGGAGAGGTAATACTATTCCAAAGGCAGTTGTACCTTGCAAAGTGGGAAAGAGATATTGGTTTGTCAAGAGGAAGTATACTTAATATAGCTGAAATAAATGGTTTTAAGGTGAGTATAATTTTGTCTACAGATGTTTTTTACCCACAGGTGGCAAGATATGCTGCATTAAAGGGAGTAAATTTGGTTATTTCACCAGTAGCTATAAGGGGAGATGAAAGAAATTACGCAAGGCAAATAGCAGGCTTATGGCAAAACGTTCAACAGAATCTATTTTTTGCAGTAGAAAGCGGTTTTAAAGGAGAATGCAAAGGGTACAGTTTTTATTCGGAATCAGCTATTCATGGGCCTTTGGAGATGACGAGGGATGATGATGGCTTTCTTGCAAAAGAAGATGATTTCCCTGTTATAGTTGTTGAACTTGATGAAAGAGCGAGAAAAGAAGCAATTTCTAAGTTTGACGTTTTGAAACAGCTAAATACTGAATTTTATAAAAGGATTTTTGGGTGATGGATTATGAAAAATGTTTTAGAATTTATTTTTGATAGAAACATGAATGCAAAAAAGATAAATAATTATTTACGCCAGGTTAAAGGAATAAAAGATAAAAAGATTTCTTCAAAAGATAAAGATAATGTGAGAATCTCTTGTGTGGAGAGGCAAATTAAAGTGGTTAAATCTATTGAAGAATATGCAAACTTGTTAAAAGGCTTTGTAGAAGAAGCTGCACAAAGAGAGAGTGATATAGTTGTATTTCCTGAGTACAATTTTTTTGATTTACTTGGTTTAATACCGGCCTTTAGCAGAATAAACGATTATTTAAATAAAAAGGCACAAAAAGGAGAAAAATTAGAAGATGGAGTAAGTGGGGAGGGATTACTGCGATTTATCTTTCAATCTATATCAAAATCTTCTCAAAGGGCAATTGAAGAGATAATGACAGGCTTTGCTAAAAAGTATGGAATTTACATTTACACGGGAAGTTATATTATAAACGAAAATGGCAATTTGTATAATGGCGGTGCTTTGGTGTCAAGAGAAGGAAAAATATTAGGAAGGCAAAAGAAGATACATTTAACAGATTTTGAAGAAAAAATTGGACTTAAGCGAGAAAATGAGCTTGAAATTTTTTCATTAGATATAGGAAAAATTGCTTGTCCTGTCTGCATGGATGCCACTTATTTTGAAACTTTTAAGATAGCTTCCCAAAAAGGTGCGGAAATTGTAATTCTTCCTATAGCGAATATGGAGGAGTATAATTTTTGGAGGGCACTAAGGGGGATATGGCCAAGGGTCCAAGAGTCTTATGTGTACGGAGTAAAAGCTTCTTTAAATGGCCGGATAGGAGGGATTCATTTTACGGGGAAAGCAGGAATTTTTGCGCCGATTGATATGACAGATAATAAAGACGGGATTATTGCGATTTCACCTCATTACGAAGGGGATTATCTCGTAACTTCTGATATAAATATTGCAAAACTTTATGAAGCGAGAGAAATGGCGGAATATTATGGGGATGTGAATGAGGAGTTTGAAAGGGATTATTATGGCAAGGTGTACAGTAATTTTAAGAGAGGAGATAAAATATGAAACACAACAGGTTTTTTATGATTTTAATGTATTCTTTAGGATATTTAGGGATATCGGTTTTTACTCAAACGGCGGTAAAGTGGTATCAATATTATTACACTCCTCCACAATTTAACATGCAAGGGCTTAAAATACTTGTACCAATAAGCCTTATAGGTTTTTCTATGATAGTTGCGAGAATGTTTGACGGCATATCTGATCCAATAGTCGCTTATTATTCTGACAAATTAAATACCAAAATGGGTAGGAGAATACCTTTTGTGCTATTTGGCTCACCTGTTTTGATGATTTCTTTTATAATGATATGGTTTCCTCCTGTTCCTGAGGTGTCAATAATAAACTTTATTTATCTCACTTTTGTATTAAGTTTATTTTTTGTATCTTTTACTGCAGTTGTGGCGCCGTATCTTGCTCTCATACCTGAAATAACTAAAAATGCAAAAGAAAGAATTACACTTACTATGATGCAAGGGATAACTCAGATTATAGGTGTGATGGTAGCAGAAGCAGGGTCAGGAATTTTGATTGGGATTTTTAATTTCAAAATTATGGGAATTATATTAGGAATCTTTGCTTTTATCACTTTAATGCTTACGCCTATTTTTGTAAAAGAAGAAAAAATAGAGGAAGAAAATATACCCACAGTGGGAATGTTTACTTCTATTAAGATGACTTTAACAAATGCAGATTTTATGTATTACCTTACTGCGGCGACAGCTTTATGGTTTGGGATAAATACCTTGACTATTGCTATGCCTTATATAACTGAGGTGCTTTTAAAGACTCCTGCTGAAGAGTCGGGCTTTATGATTGCAGGTGCATTTGTTGTAGCAGTTTTGTTTAGCTTCTTTGTGCCGAAGCTTACACTATTATACGGAAAGAAAAAACTTCTCATGGTGTTTTCTATTATGTTTGCTGGTATTTTAGCCCTTACTGGACTTTTTGGGACCGTTTTTAATAAGACAGTTTCTATAATTATCGTTTTATTAGCTGGTATACCGTTTTCTGTATTTTTTGTAGTGCCTAATGCAATGATTGCTGATATAGCGGAATTGGATGGCATTAAAACAGGGCAGAGAAGAGAAGGCATGTTTTTTGGAGTACAAGGCTTTGTTATAAAGATAGTTATTGGGATTTCTTCTCTTGTAACGCCACTTTTGTTTAAGATTTTTGGGTATAGTGCAGAAAATCCGCTTGGTTTACAGCTTTGTGGGCCTTTAGCTGGAAGTATAGTTTTGTTAAGTTTGATTGTTTTTAGCAAATACTCTCTTACCGAAAAAGAGTTAGAAAAGTATAAGCTAGATAGTAAAAAATAAGGGCTTAACGCCCTTACAGTTTGTTGACAAAGTTAAAAAATACTCAAAGGAGATATTTTGCATCGTCGTTCCGATGTTCCAAAGCGACAAAACTAAAGCTCGACTTTCGGGCTCCGGCAGGGTACCGGGCACATTCGACCTCCTTGTCTTAGTGCCCGCCTCCGCCATCCGTGGCTTCGGCCCTGCCTTCACCCTCGGTCTTGCTAAGTTTTGTTAGCGCTTTGTAACAAGTCGCTCCTTATGCAAAATATCTCCTTTACGAAAGTTTGTCTACAGTCTGATAAGGGCTTACCGCCCTTATTTTTTACTCAGACTTCCACAGTCCATGCAAATTGCAGTAGGACCACGCTTTTAACTCTTTAGCATCTGTTACAAAAACTGCTTCAGGTTTTTCACCTGGTTTTAATACTTTTCTCATATATACACCATCAGCTAAAAGAGAGATCCATTCAATCCAATGCTTTTCCTCCATTGGATGAGGAACACTTCCCACTTTTACGGTTACAATATTGCCATTTCTTTCAATAACCGGTGTGTGTTTTTCGGTACCTGCATCTCCTGTTTTTTCTTGCATTTTAACCATTGGCTCACCACAGCATACCAATGTCCCTTGACCAGCATGAAGAACTTCTACAATATTTCCGCATTTTTCGCATTTATAAACGCCATATAAATCAGCCATTGTCAATTCCTCCTTTGAATTTGTAAAACTTTACAACTATAATTAATTTGCTTTGGATAATATATCTTAACAGAAATATATTATCCTTTATATTTATAATACATTAAAATTTTTTGGATTTCAAGTAGGAAAAGAAATTTTTTAGTATGCAAATGGCAATATCGGAAAAGCGAAAATACATTTGTTAATTTTTATGAAAGTATGGTAATATAATGGTGGGGAGGTGTGTAGGATGCACAAAATATTGGTGGTTGAAGACGATGTCAATATAGCTAAGTTTATAAAAATAAATTTGGATAAATATTATGATACAGAAATAATGAATGAAGGTAGGAAAGCTCTTGATTTAATTAGAAGTGAAAAATTTTCTGTTATAATACTGGATATAATGCTTCCTGATATAAGCGGCTTTGAAGTTTTAAGGGAGATAAAAGTGATGAAGATAAATACTCCTGTTATTGTCCTCACGGCTAAAAGCCAGGATGTGGATAAAATATTAGGTTTAGAGTTAGGAGCAGATGATTATATCACTAAGCCTTTTAATCCAAGAGAACTTGTGGCAAGAGTAAAAGCGATTATAAGGAGAGTTTATGAGTTTAATGCGATTATGCAAAGTACTGGTAGCATAGAATTTGGAGAGGTAAAATTGGATTTAAGCCAAAATAAAGTCTTTGTGAAGGGAAAAGAAGTGTCTCTGACTCCAAGAGAATTTCAACTTTTAAAGATATTAATGACAAATAGAGAGAGAGTGGTAAAAAGAGAAGAACTTATTGGTTTTATATGGGGAGAATCTTTTATAGGGGATACAAAAACACTGGACGTTCACATTAGAAGGCTAAGAGAAAAAATTGAAACTAATCCCGACCAACCAAAATACATACATACTCAATGGGGAATTGGGTATTATTTTGGAGGAAGTTAAATGAGTATAAGATTTAAACTTACAGTTTCTTATATTTTGTTGGTTACAATGATAATAATTTTTTTTGGAGTTATATCTACTTTAACACTTGAAAAATACTATATTAACAACATAATTGAAATACTTACTTCACAGGGCAATTCCTTTTCTCGTGTAATTGATAGTTACATTGATGCAGATATATACGCGATAGGCCAAGATTTGGTTAAAAAGCTTGCAGCAGATACCAATGCACAAGTTCAGCTTTTAAATATGAAAGGCATGCTTTTAGGGGACTCTTCTGTCTCTTCTACTCCTATTCCTGTTAAGATACTTACTCCAGATGTCATACAAGCTATTTCAGGAGAAAATGGAGTTTATATAGAAGACCTCCACAATGAAAAAGTTCTCCACGTGTCAGTGCCAATAAAAAATAAAATAAATTATATAGCAGTATTGAGGCTTTCTTCTTCCTTAGAGGAAGTTTACAATGTAATAAAAAAGTTAGTGTTATTTTTTGGGGTAGTATTAACAGCCTCTTCTTTAGTTGCGTTGGTGATAGGGTTTTTTATAGCAAACAGACTTACAAAGCCTCTGGAGATGGTTAAAAAGACGACGCAGGAGATGGCAAGAGGCAATTTTAAAGTCAGGGCTCAAAAGATTTCAAATGACGAAATAGGAATATTGGCAGATTCTTTTAATAAAATGGCAGAAGAATTAGGACAGTTGGAAGAGATGAAAAACGAGTTTATAAGCAATATCTCTCACGAATTAAAGACTCCGCTTACCTCTATAAAAGGATTTGCAGTAACTGCTATGGACGTATTTGAAGAAAATCGTGAGTTATATGAGTATTTAAATATTATTGATGGGGAAGCAGATAGGCTTTCTCACTTAGTAGATGAGCTTTTGGATTTTTCCAAGATGGAGCTTGGTAAGATAAAATTGACTTTTGATGAGGTAGATATTAGTTGCTTAATTCGTGAAACAATTGCTGTGCTAAAACCTATTGCAGAAAATAATGGTGTCAACTTAATATGTGAAAAAAATAACGATAATCTTGTAGTCTATGGAGATAAAAATAGGCTGAAACAGGTGTTAGTGAATCTTATTGATAATGCTATAAAAGTTTGTGAGAGTGGTAAAACTGTAAAAGTTGTTCTTGAAGCGAAAGAGAGAGCAATAATAAAAGTGGAAGATGAAGGTCATGGCATTTCAGAGAGTGAAATGAAACACATTTTTGATAAATTTTATAGAGGCAAAAACAGCAGATACAGTGGTACAGGATTGGGACTTGCCATAGCAAAGAAAATAATTGAAGAACATGGTGGAACTATAACAGTTGAAAGCGAAGAAAACAAAGGTACTGTGTTTACAGTAACTTTGCCTATTAAATATCGATCCGTGTAAAATTTTAGTAGGTAATGTCAGTATATTATTTCTACTAATTTTTGACACACACTAAATATCGATAAATTATTGACAATCTGATTGTTTTGTATTATTGATTATATTGATGATGATTATAATGTGGAGGCAAATTTTATGAAATATAGAATTGAGCATGACTTGCTGGGGAAAAAAGAAGTGCCCATTGATGCTTATTATGGTATACATACATTGAGAGCTTTTGAAAATTTTCATATATCAGGGCAAAAAATCCACAGGGAACTTATTATATCACTTGCGATGGTCAAAAAGGCTGCAGCGATTGCAAATGTGAAAATTGGCTTGCTTGATGAAAAAAAAGCGAAGGCAATAATTTTAGCTTGTGATGAGATAATATCAGGTAAATACCATGATCAATTTATTGTTGATGCTCTCCAGGGAGGTGCAGGTACTTCTTCCAATATGAATGCTAACGAAGTTATTGCAAATAGGGCAATCGAACTACTGGGGGGTAGTAAGGGAGACTATTCTATTGTACATCCACTGGAACATGTAAACTTGAGCCAATCTACAAATGATGTTTTCCCGACAGCGGTGAGAATTGCGGCAATACGTCTTTTAAAGCCTTTGAGTGAGGATTTAGCTGAGCTTCAAAGTGTGCTCCAAGAAAAAGAAGAAGAGTTTTCTGATGTATGTAAAATGGGACGAACCGAGTTACAGGATGCTCTTCCTGTTATGCTTGGACAGGAATTTGGTGCATATGCACAAGCAGTTGCGAGGGATAGATGGAGGATATATAAGGTTGAAGAAAGATTGAGGCAGGTCAACATTGGCGGTACTGCTGTTGGGACAGGTGTAAATGCCGAGCTAAAATATATATTCTCAGTTATAGAAATATTGAGAGAAATAACGGGACTTGGACTTGCAAGGGCGGAATATATGATGGACCCTACCCAGAATAACGATGTTTTTGTTGAGGTATCTGGGCTTTTAAAAGCGGCAGCTACAAACCTTATAAAAATATCAAATGATATAAGGCTTATGTCATCGGGGCCTAAGTGTGGACTCATGGAGATTAATATACCAGAAGTACAGGCAGGTTCATCGATTATGCCTGGTAAAGTGAATCCTGTCATACCTGAGGCTGTAAAGCAGGCAGCTTTTCAAGTTATAGCATGTGACCATGCAATAACTTTATGTGCCCAAGCAGGTGAGTTTGAGCTTAATTTTACATTGCCTCAGATTGCATATAATCTTTTTATGCAGATAGACCTATTAAGAAACGCTATAAGAATATTTATAGATAAATGTATTAAGGGAATAACTGCAAATAAAGATTACTTAAGAGAAACTGTTGAGAAAAGTTACTCATATGCAACTGCGCTAGTTCCTTACCTTGGGTATGAAAAGGCAACGGAAATTGCAAAAATGGCCAAAGAGAAAAGAAAAACCATTAGGGAGGTTGTGATAGAAACAGGACTCTTTACAGAGGAGGAACTTGATATAATATTTAACCCTTATGAAATGACGAAACCAGGAATACCAGGAAAAAGGAAATTGAAAGGAGAAAAATAATTATGAACACGACGCCAACTTCTTCCAGGATACACATAGCTATTTTTGGCAGGAGAAATGCAGGTAAATCAAGCCTTATAAATGCTCTCACAAACCAGGAAGTGGCTCTTGTATCTGATGTTGCAGGTACTACTACTGATCCCGTGTCGAAGGCAATGGAAATACTTCCGATCGGACCAGTTGTAATCATCGATACTGCTGGACTTGATGATACAGGAGAGTTAGGGGAACTTAGGGTAAAAAAAACCTATGAAGTTTTAAATAGAACAGACCTTGCAATTCTTGTTATAGATGGTACTATAGGACTTTCAGAGTTTGAAGAAAATATTCTAAAGGTCATTAGAGATAAAAATATTCCAGTTGTAGGGGTAATAAATAAAAAGGATTTATCACAATATTCTGAAGAAGATAAAAGAAAATGGGAAGAAAAATTAAAACTAGAACTTATTGAAGTTTCTGCCTTAAAAAAACATGGAATTGAAGCCCTAAAAATGATATTAATAAAAAAAGCACCATATGACGACAGGGAACTTTCAATTGTAGGCGATCTCATAAAACCTGGAGACTTTGTAGTTCTTGTTGTTCCTATAGATAAGGCTGCTCCAAAAGGCAGACTTATACTTCCACAGCAACAGACAATAAGAGATATTCTTGACAATGATGCGATGGCTATTGTTACGAAAGAGCATGAGCTAAAAGAAACACTTCAAAATATAGGGAAAAAGCCGTCATTAGTTATTACAGATTCTCAGGCTTTTTTGAAAGTTAGCGCTGATACGCCAAAAGATATACCGCTTACATCTTTTTCTATTCTTTTTGCACGATATAAAGGTGATTTGGAGGAACTTATAAGAGGTGTAAAAGCAATAAAAAAATTAAAACCTGGTGATAAAGTTCTCATTGCTGAAGGATGTACGCATCACAGGCAGTCTGATGATATAGGAAAGGTAAAAATACCTAGATGGATACGCCAGATTGTTGGAGGAGACATACAATTTGACTGGTCGAGCGGCATAACTTTTCCAGACAATCTCGAAGAATACAGCTTGATTGTACATTGTGGCGCATGCATGCTGAATAGAAGAGAAATGATGTATAGAATTTCATATGCAAAAAGCAAAAACATTCCAATAGTAAACTATGGAGTATTAATAGCTTATGTTCAAGGTTTAATGCCGAGAGCTATAGAAATGTTTCCACTGGCAAAGATGATTTATGAAGAAGAATAGAATGGGACAATTATACCTTTGTCCCATAAACTTTTTTATATTGAAACACTAAAACATAAAGTGTATACAAAAGAGCTATTATTCCGCTTACTATAAAAGTTATGTGAGAGCCAATTTTTTGAGATAATGTACCAGCATACAGTGAGCCTATAGGAGTTACCCCACCAAAAACCAAAGAATAAACGCTCATCACTCTTCCTCTGAATTCATCTGCTGAATTAATTTGTATTGTGGTGTTGGCGGAAGAACTAAAGGTTATCATAGACCAGCCTGATAGAGCTAGAAGAGAAGCTGTTAATAAGTAACTACTTTGCATGCCTATGAATATTTGAAAGATTCCAAGTCCAATGCCTCCACCAAATAAATAAACAGGCTTTACTCCTCTTCTACTTACCGAAGCTAATGTCAATGCTCCTATTAGGGCTCCTGTTCCCATTGCTGACATTAGTAAGCCATAATCTGTCGCTTCTCTGTGGAGAACATCTTTTGTAAAAACAGGTACTAATACATTAAAGTTCATAGAAAAAGTACTCAAAATGGCAATCATGAGTATTGTAGTTAATATAACAGGGGTGTTTTTGATGTATATTAACCCGTCTCTTAAGTCATCAAAGATCTTTGCTTTGACGTCATTAATTTTTGGCGTTATACCTTCTACTGTAATTAATATAAGTCCTATTATTACAGCAATAAAGCTTGCAGAATTCAAATAAAAACATACGGCATATCCCAATTTGCCAATTAATATTCCTGCAATTCCTGGGCCTATTATCCTTGCTGCGTTAAACACTGCTGAGTTTAGAGCAATTGCATTCATCAAATCTTTTTTTCCTACTAAGTCAATGATAAAAGATTGCCTTGCTGGCATGTCTATCGTGTTTAAAAAACCATTAAACAAAGCCAAAGCTAATATTTCCCAATAATTTATTATTTTTAGGGCAGTCAAAGTTGCGAGGATAAAGGCGGAAATTGCAAAACTTGTTTGTGTAAATAAAATCAGTTTTCTCTTTGGAAATCTGTCTATTACAACCCCTGCAAATAAAGAAAAGAGCATCACAGGCAAAAATTGAACAGCACTTACAAGACCCAATAAAAAGGAAGAGTTCGTCAGTTTAAGAACTAACCAACCTTGACCTATGTTTTGCATCCACGTGCCTATAAGGGAAATCATTTGCCCAAACCAGAATAACCTGAAATTTCTGTGCTTGAGAGAAGGAAACGAATATTCTAATTTTTCTGTTATATTCATTGCTATTTCTCCTCATGCCAAATTTTCATACAATAGTTCTATAGATTGATTGAAATATATTTTGGCTTTTTCAGGATTATTTAGGGCAATATACAAATTTCCCAATCCTTTATAGGCTTCAGACAAGTCTTTCTTAAGGCCAAGGTTTTTGAGTATTTCCACAGATTTTAAAAGTTCTTTTTCACTTAATTCAAATTGACCTTGCTTTAGGTGCAAATTGCCAAGGATTGTATAAATTCTTCCCATTTCTTCTTCTTCGTTTATCTCTTTTACAATTTCTAGAGATTCATTTAAATACTCAAGAGCTTTTTGGTAATTTTCTTTTAAATAATAAATTCTTCCTATTTCTGTTAGATTATATGCCATTCCTCTTTTGTCCTCTAAATCTTTGTATAGTGAATAGCTTTTAAAGAAATATTTCTCTGCAATGTCATATTTCTTTAAATCGGTATATACAAAGCCTAAGTAATTATATTCATTAGCAATGTCTTCTTTTAAGTTTAATGTTTTGCTTATCAAAATGGCACGCCTTATATATTTTAAAGCATCTTTGTATTGTTTAAGTTCATGATTTACAAGTCCAAGTCCATTGTTGGAAAGGGCAATAAAGTCTACTGCTTTGATTTGTGTAGAATACTCAAGACATTTTATATAATAATCTCTTGCTTTAATAAATTCTCCCATTTTGCTGTACAAATTTGCTATACTGAAAAGTATGCGGGATTTCAATTCAGCGTTTTTTAAGGAATATTTTTCAAATCCATCTAAAGCTTTCAAATAACTTTCCAAAGAAGATTGAAATTTTTGCAAATTTCCCAAAGATAAGCCTTTCATATAGTAAATTTCTACCATAATCTCATTGAAGAAGTTTTTTTCAAAATAAGAAGATATTTTGTCTAGAATTTCAAGGACCTTTGGGTAATCTTTAATAACAAAATAAGATTTAGCTAGATAAAAATTTATCAAATTTGAGGAATATTCATCTATTGCATTATTTAAAATATCAAGGTATAATTTAATAGCTTCTTCATAATTTTTGCTGTCGAATGCCCTTTGTGCCTTTAAAAATTTTTCGAGTATATTTTTGTATTTGAAAAGTTCTTTTTTTAATTCTTCTTTTTCGACATAGTCTTCATCTAAAAAGTACACAACTGGCTTATTTAATTTTTGAGCGATAAAATTTAAAGCTTTTAAGGAAGGACTTATTTTACCTTTTTCTATAAGGCTTATATAGCCTTTGGAAAATTCGTCTCCTGATAAATCTCCTTGTTTTAGGAATTGCCTCTTTCTTTCTTCTCTAATTCTTTTGCCCAATTCCACCATATCCATGTACTACCACTCCTTAATGTGTGTACTAAAATATATTATAATTTAATTTAGTAGCTTTTTCAACGGCTAAGTATAAGATAAATTTAATTATATAAAAATCCAAATAAGTGATATAATATTATTTGTACATTTTAGCTTTTGGGGTGGTTACTGTGAATAAACTATTTATAGTAGGCTTAGGGCCGGGTTCGGCAGATTCCATTACACTGGGTACGATAGAGAAAATGAAAAATGCTGATAAGGTTTTTTTGCGGACGGAAAAACATCCGGTAGTTCCATATCTTAAAACGCAGGGAATTATTTTTGACACTTTTGACAAGATGTATGAAAAAAGTACTAGTTTTGAAGAGGTTTATGAAAATATTGCTCGGGAAATAATAGATATAGCCAAAAAATATCGAAAGGTTGTGTATGCTGTTCCAGGACATCCTTATGTAGCGGAGAAATCCGTGGAATACATATTAAACTTTTGTAACGATTGTGCCGATATATCAATAGAGGTTATACCAGCTATTTCTTTTATTGATGCCATTATAGAGGAATTGAAAATTGACCCTATATATGGCCTTAAAATAATTGATGGTTTGTCTTTGGATGTTCAAAAGCCCGATAAAAGATGTGCTAATATTGTTGTGCAGGTGTATGATAGATTTATAGCTTCAGAAGTGAAATTAAAACTGGCAGAAGTATATGGAGATAGTTATCCTGTGACTGTTATAAAAAATGCAGGAATTCCAGGGAAACAAGTAATAGAGACAATACCCCTTTATATGATTGACAGGCTCGATTGGATTGATTATCTTACTTCTTTATACATACCTCCTGTACAAACACTCTTTCAAGAAAAGTATGACATATATGACCTTTTAGAGATAATGAGAATTTTAAGAAGTGAAAAGGGATGTCCATGGGATAAAGAGCAGACTCATCGAAGCCTTGAAAAATATTTGGTGGAAGAAAGTTATGAGTTAATTGATGCGATTGAAAAAGAATCTGAGGATAAGATAGCAGAAGAGTTAGGAGATGTACTTTTTCAAGTTGTATTCCATTCACAAATTGCAAAGGAGAGGGGAACATTCAATTTTGGCGATGTAGTAGATGGCATATGCAAAAAGATGATTTGGAGGCATCCTCACGTTTTTGGGGCAGAAGAATTAAAAACTTCTAAAGCCGTATTAGAAAAATGGGATGAGTTAAAAAAACAGGAGAAAGATTTAAATTCTTATACGGAAGTTTTAAAAGATGTACCAATGTATATGCCTGCTCTTATCAGAAGCTATAAAGTGCAAGAGAAAGCTGCAAAAGTGGGTTTTGATTGGGATAGGGTTGAGGATGCACTTTCTAAAGTTTATGAAGAATTGGAAGAATTAAAGGAGGTGTATAAAGGGAAAGATAAAGAAAAGATTAGTGAGGAAATTGGAGATTTAATTTTTGCAGTGGTAAATGTAGCTAGATTCTTAGATGTAGAACCAGAAAGTGCAACTCACAACACAGTGGAAAAATTTATAAAGCGATTTGAATACATTGAAAAAGCTGCGGCAAAGAATGGACAAAAATTGGATGAAATGACATTAAATGATATGGATAAGCTGTGGAATGAAGCAAAGATGAATAATTTTAATAAAAAAAATGAAAAATAAGCGTAAATTAGCAGGATTTTTCGATTTTGTGAAGAATAAATAAGAGTAAAACATATTTAAACTAAGGAGGTATTGTTGTGAATAAGGCAGATCTTGTTGCGAAAATTGCAGAAAAAAGTGAGTTAACAAAAAAGGATGCTGAAAAGGCATTAAATGCTTTCATTGAAGCAGTAGAAGAAGCTTTGAAGAATGGTGACAAAGTTCAATTAGTAGGGTTTGGTACATTTGAAGTAAGAGAAAGAGCTGAAAGAAAAGGTAGAAATCCTCAGACAAGAGAAGAAATAACAATTCCTGCTTCAAAAGCTCCTATTTTCAAAGCAGGGAAAGCATTAAAGGATTTAGTAAATTCTTAAAGAAAATCAGGTCTTTATGACCTGATTTTCTTACTTTTGTCTGGGGGTAAGAAGTATGAGGGTAGACAAGTTTTTGAAAGTTTCAAGGCTTATCAAAAGGCGTACGATTGCAAAAGAGGCCTGTGACAAGGGATTAATTTTTATAAATGGCAAGCAAGCAAAAGCTAGTGATGAAGTAAAAGAACATGATATAATAGAGATAAACTTTGGAAATAAAATTGTCAAAGTAGAGGTTTTAGATGTAAAAGAACATGCTTTAAAAGACGAGGCTTACAAAATGTATAAATTGATGGAAGAATGAATGATTTGTGAAAATCCCTCAAATACTATAAACAAAAGTATAGGAGGGATTTTAATTGTATAGGAACAAACTAAAATTAATTGCGGTGTTAGTAGCTTTGTTATTTGCTATGACTGCTTGCAAGCCGCCTACAAAAAAACCAGAACCTATTAGGAAGCCACGGATGGAACTACCTAAAATACCTGCAAAAATAAATGTAGGTGAAAACAAAGAGCCTGTTCTTAAAGTTTATGTTGTTCAAACAGGTAAAATTGAAAATATGCCTTTAGAGAAATATGTTGAAGGTACAGTTGCGGGAGAAATAAAAAATTATTGGCCAATTGAAGCTTTAAAAGCCCAGGCGATTTTAGCTAGGACATATGTTTTAAATTTTGTAAGTACTAAAAAGTCAAAATATCCTGGAGCCGACATATCAACAGATTTTGAGGAGGCTCAGGCCTGGAACCCTTCAAATATAAATTCTAAAATAAAAGAAGCCGTAAAAGATACGCGAGGTATAGTTGCTGTCTATGACGGAAAATTTATAAATGCATGGTTTCATTCTCATGCAGCAGGACAAACTGCTTTGGCTAAGGAAGGCCTTAATTACAAAGAGCCGGAACCTCCTTATATTGTGAGCGTAAAGTCAAATGATAGTCCTAGTGCACCAGCTAATGTAAAGCATTGGACGGTTATTTTTACTAAAAGTGAAGTGATTGATGCATTAAAGAAAATGGGACTGGGTATAAACGATTTTAAAACTGTGAAAATAGGTACAAAGGGGGCTTCAGGAAGAACTGTAAACTTTCTTTTTGACAAAACGCCTGTAAATGCTCCCGATTTTAGAATGGCGATTGGAAGTGAAAGGCTAAAGTCCACTATGATAGATGAAGTTTCTTACGATGGAAGTAAATTGGTGATAAAAGGAAGAGGGTTTGGGCATGGCGTAGGAATGTCTCAATGGGGAGCATATCAGATGGCTAAAGAGGGTAAAAAGGCAAAAGATATACTAAACTATTATTTTAAAGGTATAAATATAGTAAAAATTTGGGATTAAAATCCTCCAGAAGGAGGATTTTTTTGTTCTAAAAAAAGTACAAGATTCATAGATAATAATAGTCTATTAAAAAGAAAGGAGGTTTAAAGAGATTTCAAATGGAAGATAAAAGGAACTTTTCAAGGGCGGGGAAACCTCATAATATTACAATTGAAAATAGAGAAAAAATCAGCATTTCTGGGGTAACAAATGTTGTAAGCTTTGACGAAGAAACAGTAATATTGGAGACGGATTTGGGAGTTTTGACAATAAGAGGTCAAGGGCTTCACATTAATAAATTGAACCTTGATGACGGACAAGTGTCGATTGATGGAGAAATAGTAAATTTAAATTACAGTGACAAAGGTGGCCTTATAGGAAAATCAGGGGGATTCATAAGTAGAATGTTTAGATAAGTCGCGTGTTGCGGCTTATTTTGTTTTATATACTCGATTTTAAAAAGTTTAATTGTTATAATAGATTTGGATATTTTGCACAAAGGAAGTAGGGAGGTGTGAAATAAATGAGTGAGGAGAGAAAAAGCTGGTTTAGAAATATGACTACAAAAGAAAAAGTGGAATATATATGGGACTATTATAAAGTTCATATTATTGTAAGTATATTAGTAATATATTTGTTGGCTTCTTTTACAAATAGTATTATTAATAGAAAGGATTACGTATTAAATGTTGCTTTAATTGGCAAATATATGGATTTTGATAGACAAAGTGAATTTTCTAAAAAAGTCACTAAAGAATTAATTGGCGATTCTTCTGGGAAAAAACAAGCTTCTATTGATTTTTACAGGCTTGTAAAAGGTAGAAATGGTAATCTTACTCTTGACCCTGCCTCAACTCAAAAATTAATGGCCAGAATGGGGGCTCAAGATATAGACGTCATTGTTCTGGATAAAAATAATTTTGATATATTGGCAAGAGAAGGAGCTTTTTTGCGATTAGATAAGGTAAAAGAGTTAAATTTATCAGGGTTAAATGTAGCAAAAGTAGAGAAACCCTCTGGTGAGTTAAAACCAGGTGTTTATGGAATATATGTTGGATGGAATAATAAATATTTAAAAAATCTGGGATATGACTATAATGATAAAATTATTGCAATTATGGCAAATAGCCAACACAAAGATTTGGCTATAAAATTTGTAAAATGGCTTTTGGATTTAAAATAAAGGAGGAGAAATTAATTGAAAAAAGTCTTTTTAGTAGATTTTGACGGTACTGTTACTAAAGTAGATACTGTTGATTTAATGGTGAAAAAGTTTGCAAAAGATGGATGGCAGTATTATGAAGAACTATGGGAAAAAGGGGAAATGTCTACTGAGGAATGCGCAATTGAAACATTAAAACTTATGGAAGTAGATGAAAAAAAACTTTTAGATTTGCTTTACACAGTTGAAATAGATGATTATTTTATAGAATTTTTAAATTTTTGCAGAGAAAAAAATTATGAAGTTATAATAGTGAGTGATGGATATGACTTTAATATAAAAGCTATTATGGAAAGATTCGGGTTTAATACAAAATTTTATAGCAACAAACTTTGGTTTGAAGATGGGAAAATAAAAGTGGATTTTCCACATAAAAGCAAGGATTGTGATAAATGTGGTATGTGTAAACTGGAAGTATTGAATAGATACAAAATTATGGGATATTATGTAGTTTATATAGGCGATGGATATTCAGACCTTTGTGTCTCTCAACATGCGGGTAAAGTCTTTGCAAAGGGAGTTTTGGAAAAATACTGTAAGGAAAATGGGATTCCATGTACTTCTTTTAGAAATTTTGGCGATATTATAGAAAAGTTAAAGCGATAAACTTCAGTGGGTGTTTATCGCTTTAACAAGGGGAGGTAATACTTGTTTTTTTCTAGAGATGACATAAGGCAAGTAAAAGCTGTTGTTTTTTATTTCAACGTTAAAAGCCCTTTGTAACAGCTCTTTGTTGTTTCCTACAAAAAGTATTTCAGATCCCTCATTTATTATATCTGTCAACATAAGCAATAAGATGTCGTAGTCTTTGTCTTTTTTCACTTTTTCCATAAAGCTTATAAGCTGTTGTTTTAATTCTCCTGCATCTGTAAGAGTGTTAACCTGCCCTATGCCGATTTTATAATTATTTATTGTAAATTCTTTGAAATCTGTATAAAATATTTCTTCAACAGTTTTTCCTTCTAAAGAGGTACCTGCTTTGAACATTTCAGTTCCAAACTCATTTATGTCTATGTTGGCAATTTCTGCAAGCTTCTTAGCTGCTCTTACGTCTTCTGGTGTACAAGTAGGAGATTTAAATACAAGAGTATCTGATAAAATAGCAGCGCACATTATTCCCGCTATTTTTGGTTCCGGAATTAGCCCTTTTTCTTCAAAAAGTCGATTTATAATTGTAGCAGTAGAGCCTACAGGATGGTTTCTAAATAGTATTGGCTGCTCTGTTTCTATTGTCCCAATTCGGTGATGATCAATTATTTCTAATATTCTTGCTTGTCCTATTCCTTCAACTGCTTGCGAAAATTCATTGTGGTCAACCATTATGACATTTTTTCTTTCATAGTCTAAAATATGTCGTCTTGCAAGGAGCCCCGTGACTTTTCCTTCTTCATCGACAACTGGAAAGTTTCGGTATCTATATTTTAACATTACTTCTTTTACATCATCAATATAATCGCTAACTCTAAATGTTACTAGATCTTCCTTTTTTATTACATATGATAATGGTATACTTTGGTTTAATAATTTAACAGTGTCAAACGTATCTGGTACAACTTTTATAATTGTTACTTTATATTGTTTAGCTAGTTCAAGAATTTTTTCTGAGACTCCGTTGTTGCCAGTAATTATGAGAGCTTTTATTCCTTGTAGAATCGCAACTTGTTGTATATCGCCTCTGTCTCCAATGATTAAGATATCCCCTTTTTTTATTCTTTTTAACACATTTTCTTTAGACATGGCAGCTACTAAAATGTCGCCTTCAAGATAATCTACATATCTTAAAACTTCTTCTCCTTTCAAAGTAGCTAATATGTTGTCAATAGGGATTTTATACTTAGATAATTCATGAGAAGAAGAAAGATATGCCTTTGCCAAATCTCCTACTGTGGCAATTCCTATTAATTTATTCTCCTTATCTACTACTGCTATTGTTCTAATGTTTTTTTCCATCATAGTGTTCCATGCTTCAAACATGGAGGTGTTTTCTTTAAAAACGAGAGGTTTATCAAATTTAATGTCTTGTACTTGGGTATATACATTTTCAATAAAAATAGGCTCTTCTACTCCAAAATAGTCTAGTACAAATTTTGTCTCTCGGTTTATAGGACCTAATCTAACAGGTATAGCATTTATACCTTCAGAGATGCGCTTTAGATAGGCATAAGAAATAGCTGAGCAAATAGAATCGGTATCTGGATTTTTATGTCCGGAAATATATACTGTTGTCATGATGCATCGCCCCTATTTTAGTTTCATTCTTGTTGCAGTGGATAAATATAATATAACAAGAAAAGGAGGGTATGTAAATGGTAATAACCATACAAAGTCAAATTTATGCATTTTTAGTAACAGTATATGGTGGTTTTGTGCTGGGTTTTATATACGATATTTTTAAAGTAACAAGACGAGTTTTTAGGCTTAAAAAAACTTTTTCTAATATTGCCGATATTATATTTTGGCTTTTTGGGACAATTACTATGCTTTATTTTATGTATATAAGCAATTATGTTGAAATCAGGTTTTATAGTTTTTTGGGATTTGCAATTGGAATCATTCTTTATTATGTGTTGCTAAGTCATTTCATCATCCGAGCTTTAATTGGAGTTTGTGAATTTGCAATAAAATTTTTAAAAAAGATGGCAGAAATTATTATATATCCTGCTAGAATAGTAGTCAATTTTATTATTGTTCCTTATAAGTTCACAAAAAAAATTTTAACTTTGCCTGTTGCTTTTCTGAAAAATAATTTAACTCATTTTAAGATTTTTAAAAGGAAAAAATAAAGGATTTTTTAAAGAAATGTCGAATAAAAATAATAGATTATATGCCTTGTGAAAGCAGGTGTTATGAGTGAAAAAGCTAAAGAAGATATTGTTTTTTGCCTTTATTGCATATATTGGATTTACTTTTTTTCAGCAGCAAGTTGCATTAGAGAAACTTGATAATAGGTATAGGGATTTAAAAAATAAAGAAGCTGCAGTAATGAAAGAAAATAAGTATTTAAATGAATTACTTCACCAGATAAATAGTGAAAGTTTTATTGAAAATGAGGCAAGACAAAAGTTGGGGTTGGTTAAAAAAGGAGAAATAATTTATGTAGATGTTTCAAAAACTAAGTCCCAAGAGACAAAAAAGTAATTTCAGAAAATTCATCTTGAAATATTTTGTATCTTAATATATAATAAACTCATTAATAAAATTTTTAGAGGGAGGATCTTTATTTATATGCCATTTGAGGTTGGAGATGTTGTTGAGGGCACCGTGTTAAACATCACAGACTTTGGAGCATTTATTCAGTTACCAGAGGGGAAAACTGGGTTGGTGCATATTTCGGAAGTTGCTAATACCTATGTAAAAGATATTAGGGAGCATTTGAAGGAGCATGATAAAGTAAAAGTAAAAATATTGTCCATGGATGCTAATGGCAGAATAAGTTTGTCAATCAAAAAGGCTTTGCCCAAGAATAATAAAGAAAGAGAACCAAAGGATTTTGTATGGCAGAGCAATAGGAATTATAATACTAATAGTTCCTTTGAAGAGAAATTGCTTAAGTTTTTAAAAGATTCAGACGAAAGGCAGCAACAGCTGCGAAAGAATTTTGATTCCAAGAGAAGAAATACAGGCTACAGAAGAAGCAATGGATATTAACTTCGGGTTATGCCCGAAGATTTTTCATAAAGGGTTTTTACCTGTGATAGTTGGGGGTTATTATGAGAATTTGTGCAATTGATATAGGGACAAATTCAATACGCCAACTTATATGTGACGTAAATAATGGAAATATAAACAAGATACAAAAAGACGTTGAAATAACTCGATTGGGGGAAGGAATTTCTAAAACGGGTAAGTTAAATAATAACGCGATACAGAGAAGCATTGAGGTGATTGAACGCTTTGTGAAATTGGCCCAAGAAAAAGGTGCAGAAGTTATATATGCTTTTGCAACATCTGCGATGAGGGATGCTAAAAATAAAGATGCTTTTTTTGAGCAAATTAGAAAACTTGGGCTAGAGGTAGAAATCATAGATGGAGAAACAGAGAGCTTATTTGGATACATCGGAGCGGTGTTGGGGGTTAATAAGGAAGATGCTCTGGTGTTAGATATAGGAGGAGGAAGTACTGAATTAGCATATAAAGGTAGAGAATTTGTAAAAGAAAGTTTTGATATAGGAGCTGTGAGGCTTACTGAAAAATTTATTAAAAATGATCCTCCTACAGCTGAGGAATATGATGAAATCAGGTTGCATATAATAGATACAATGGTAAATTCTATTAATAAGTACAAAGAAGTTGAAAATGTCATCGGCATAGGAGGGACAATAACAACTCTCGCTGCCGTTTCCCAGCAATTGGAAATTTATTCTCAAGAAAAAATTCATGGATATCAGCTAAAAAAAGAAGAAATTAAGAGGATTTTAGATAAATTTATGTCTGTTACATTGGAAGAGCGGAAAAAAATTTTTGGATTGCAGCCACAAAGGGCTGATATAATAATTGCGGGAACTGCTATATTACTGACTATATTAGAAATGCTGAGTTTCAAAGAAATAACGGTTAGTGAGTGGGATAATTTAGAAGGAGCAGTCGTCTATAAATTTGGGGAATTTAAGCTATAAAAATGGAATTTTCATTTGAAGTTGCAAAAGTGGATAAAAAACTATTGACTTAAAGATATAGATATAATATAATAAATACTGTCTCAAGGAGATGAAGCCGGAGTGGCGGAACTGGCAGACGCACAGGACTTAAAATCCTGCGGGCCCTAAAAGCCCGTACCGGTTCGAGTCCGGTCTCCGGCACCAATGGCGCGGGGTGGAGCAGTCCGGTAGCTCGTCGGGCTCATAACCCGGAGGTCGTAGGTTCAAATCCTACCCCCGCAACCAAAAATATGGCGGCGTAGCTCAGTTGGCCAGAGCATGCGGTTCATACCCGCAGTGTCGGTGGTTCAAATCCACTCGCCGCTACCAGCAAAGAACGGAAATCGTCACCTATCCAGAAGTAGAATTCACATTTTATTTCATCTGGGGTGACGATTATTTTTTTTATGTAGTTTTTAAGCACTTCTTTAATTTCATGAGGATCCTTCGAGGAATTAATTATTTCCCTATCCTTTTCGAAGATTTTTAATATCATTTCTGGTGTAATAAAGTCTGTCTCTTTTTTATTTTCCAGCTCTTTAATTCTGTAAGCAAGCTCATTTCTCATTGCTTCTAATTCGTTCATTTTTTCTTTCATTATTGGCTGAAACATCCCCTGAGCAATAGCTTCTACTATGTTTTTCATCTGCTCTTCAACCTCCTTATAGCGCTTTTTTAAAAAAGCAATTTCTTCTGCTCTCTCTTTATTTAGCTTCTGATTTTCCTCGTTTAAAAGTCTAGCCAATACCGGCGCTACTTTTGGGTCAAGCACTCTCTTGTTCAGCTCATCTATAACAAAAGCTTCTAGTTTTTCTTTATTTATATCTCTATTTGTGCACTGCTTAGTTCTGTCTTTCCTGCTGCATCTATAAGTTACATATTTCCCTCTGCTTAAACACCCTACCATTTTAGAACCGCATATTCCGCAGTAAACAAGACCTGACAAAAGATAAACCCTTTTTGCAGAATTAGCCCCTCTTGTTATTTTTCTTTCTTCCATTTTCTCCTGCACTTTTTTAAATAAGTCTTCATCAATGATTGCAGGTATAGCATTCTCTATAACGATTACGTCTTCTTTTACTATTCTATGGTTTTTCTTTGTACCTTTATTGAATATGTATTTGCCAGTATATTTTTCATTTTTCAAAATTTCATGAATGCTGTTTTTCCTGAACGGATTTCCCTTCTTAGTTTTGTAACCTCTTAAGTTTAATTCATCAATTATCTGCCTATATCCATACCCCTGTGCATATAACTCAAAAATCAGTCTCACTGCTTCAGCTTCTTTTTCGTTTATCACATATTTCCCATCCACAATGTCATATCCCAAAGGTGGTATACCTCCATTAAATTTGGCCTGAAAAGCATTTTCTTTCAATCCTTTCATAACCTCCCTTGCGAGGTTTTTGGAGTAGTACTCAGCCATCCCTTCTAAAACACTTTCTAAAATAATGCTCTCTGGCGAATCATCTAACTGTTCAAGTACTGAAATAAGTTTTACGCCGTTCTTTTTTAACTGTCTCCTGTAGAAAGCGCTGTCATATCTGTTGCGGGCAAACCTGTCCAGTTTATGAACAATAACAGCGTTAAACAGCCCCAGTGAGCTGTCCTTTATCATCTGCAGGAATGCCGGCCTATCATCAGTTGTAGCACTTTTTGCTTCATCGGTGTATATCTTTACCAGCTGTATGTTATTTTTTTCGCAGTACTCTTTTATAGCTCTTAATTGAGCTTCAATACTTTCCTCCCTTTGATTGTCGCTAGAGTATCTTGCATATGCAGCAGCTCTTATTTCTGTTTCAGCCATGAGAAATCCCCTTTCCTTAAATATTTATTTTTATTTCAACAATTAATTAATAACATCTTTATTTGTATATTTTGACATTGACAATCTTTTTTCATCATGATATACTATAATTGCAGGGTCGATCCGGTATTAGTCGCCGGGAAATCGGTCTTGCTTTTATTTTTGTCTTATTTTCTAACAACTCCGTACGGGTCTGCAGGATGGGCATGTAAGTTTAGTATTGGTTTTAATTCTGTAAACAAATTTTCTAACCCATATTTTTTTATTTTTCCTGTTGGATAATCATATCTTAGTAATGCATATGCTATAAAATCAACTGACTGAATAAGATAGTCATCCTGTGAGTCTCTGAAGAAGGGATCAGCAATGATTCTGTCGATAGTTATGTTCTTAGTTCTTACGTTTGGTTCCCATTCACCATACTTACTTGGTATCGGATTAAAAACTCTCATTTTCCGTAGTACTTTTTTTATTCTTGTTTCATCTCCCCTATCAAAAACAAGTATTCCATAGTCGTTCTTTGTTTCAAGAGATCGATTTATTCTATTTATTATTCTGTCTAAAGCTTCTTCATAGCTTCTAACACTTACGTTAATGCATTCAACATTGTATTTGCTTAATGCCGCCAATAGTTTAATATAACGTCTAAATATAAAGGCCCGTTGCCTTTTCGTAACAATTTTACTTCCTAGTTTACCACGTCCAGCAATGAATTCGGTAGCATGTAGTTCTTTAGCTATTCTTATGCCATACCTATTTTTTAGGTATATCCTAAATCTTTTTATAACTTTAAACACATTGTTCCAGTTTTCTGCCGGTATCCCTAATGCAGAAAAAATGTAGACATTACTTTTCTCATCACCTGATTCATCTAAGTAATATATGTACATAAGTAAAATCCCCTCCCAAATATTATTTAGCTTTTGAAAGGTATTTTAATATTTTTTCTGACACTTTATCTGCCTCATCTTCCAACTCTAAATGCTCCATGTTAAGCCCTATAATGTATCCACAGCGTGGCATGTCATTCAGTATATGCTGTATTTCATGGAGGAAAGTTTTAACTTGCGTCCTGTAACTTACATTTCCGTTGAGCAGTAAATGATAGTTTCCCCTTCTGCTTACGTATGTAAACCCCAGCACTGTTGATGGTAGATTAAACACTATATGAGTCCGTATACCAAATGTATTCATAACATCATGAAATGGGATTGTTTCATCCAATAAAGCTCTTATAAGAGATATATCAAGCAAGTTAATACTGCTCAATTAAATCATTCCTCCTTATCTTCTTTACAACAAGAATGTTTTTTAGTAGTTTACCAATGTGTAAAAAATTTTTTATTTCTTCTAATGGGATTTTTACTTTTTCGTATGGTATATTCTCAATAAAATGTTTATCCATATTATGATTAAATAAATCTTACATAATTTCATGAGGATCTTCAACAATAAAAAACCTGCCTTGTAAAGCTCCACAATGTTCGCATGTATTTGCAAAATAACTCATACTTACTGTTTTACTAAATATTTTCCGTATAGTGCTGTATTTAGTAGATAGAAACTTATCGAGAATTTCTATATCACCTAATCCAATAGGATCTAACCATGAAAAGTATTCATCTAATTCTCCTAAATCGTAATTTAAAAAATAAGAGTAAACTTTTGTAGTTTTTCCACAATTCCAACAAATTCTATCCCAACCATAAAGATTAATACCAAATTCTTTTATATATTCAAATGCCCATTCATAAATCTTTAATGTTGATTTGCAATCGGGGAAATTCGAACAACCCACAAATTTACCAAATTTTCCTGACTTTAAAACATAATATCCATCACATTGCTTACACTTAACTTTTTTCATGTTCTTTCCACCTTTATTCCTCTTTATTTTCTTCATCTTCTATTGCCTTTATTATTCGAATTATCTGCTTTATCTCTTTAGGAGAAAGCTTCTTGGTCTGCTTAAATAAAAGCTTTAAATCCTCCCTTTCTTTCAATGTATTCCAAAACTCAAACAGCTCTGGATCATCTGAAACAGCCTCAGTGATTTCGTCAGTAGGGCTGTAAACATCTGTCCTTCCAAGAAGATAATCAACAGAAACATGGAAAAAATCAGCAATTTTTTGTAATATATCAGGAGGAGGAGTTCGCTGTCCGCTCTCATAATACCCTACTGCTCTGTCTGAAACACCTAGATATAAAGCTAATTCTTTCTGAGTTACTCCTTTTTTCTTTCGTAATTCTTTTATTCTTTCACCTAACATTTTCCTTTCCCCACTTTCTTTTATCTGGATTTTATTATAACATAAAGTTCGATTTTTGTATTCAAGTGAACAAAAAGTTCTTGACACAGAACCAAATGTTCAGTATAATATAAGTAGATTATGAACATTTAGTTCATGCAGGAGGGTTATTAATGAACAAACTAAAAGAGTTAAGGATAAAATATAAACTCACACAAAAAGAATTAGCAAAAAAGCTTGGAGTAACACCAGATTATATTTCTCAAATTGAACGTGGTAGAATTCCCGGTATGGAAACTGCAATCAAGATTGCAAATTTCTTTGATACTACGGTAGACGAAATTTTTTTAGCAAATAATCGAACTAAAAGTTCGCAATTATAACGTATAAGTATTATTTACCCTTATTATACCCTTATTTCTTCCAGTTTTACATATACACATACTAAAGCTAACAAAGGAAGTGATCTCATGAAAGTGGCAATCGTAAGAACTGTGATAACAAGAGAAAAACTTATGGCAGGTGAGTTTACACCAGACAAGGAAGAAATAATCAAGTATGAAGAAGTAGACGAAGAAGAGTATTTTAAACCTTTGGTACAATATCTTTATCCAAAAATAAAAAAGCTTATTGAGGGGGAAAAAGGTAATGTGGACAGAGTTTAAACCAATCAAAAATAAAGACTTACTCCTCAAAGTAGCAGAAGGATTAATGAAAATAGTACAAATTAGAATAGAAAAAGCCGATGAAGGCTGGAAATTGATGATAAAAACCTAATATATAGCCGTAGTATGCCCAAAATATGGAACAAAAAATATAACCTAGGGAGTGGTAGTGTGGATAAAAAAGCTAAAGCCCTTGAGTTATATCTTGAAGGATTTAAGGTAGTAGAAATAGCTAAAGAACTAGGCGTTTCACAGCCAGCCGTTACTAAAATGCTGAAACAATTTCCGGAATATCATCAAGAAAAAGAACGCCGCAAAAAAGAAAACCAAGAAAAAGCTAGACAATGGAGAAATGAGTATAAGAAACAAAAAAGGGAGCAGTACGACGAAGATTATGAATTAGTGCTAAAAAGTCATCGAGAAGATGCTGCAGCGCTTTCAAGAAGAGGAAAACTCAGTGATGACATTCTTATAAAATTATGCATTCTTAACTACGATTATAATAAAGAAAAAGAAAGGCTTGTCTTCAACGAAAGTGCAGGAAAAAGGCCTGCGGACCTGCCTAGGTCGGTCTATGTGCATAAGAATGTTTTGAAGCAGTTTAGAATACCTACTCGACAATGAAAATTTTAGTTTGAACCAATTTATTTTTGTCTGAAAGGAAGAAGCTAAAAATGAGATTGATAGGCATTATAAGTTTAATAATTTTTATTTTTGTTATAATTTTGCCTATAAGTTATAACATAAACAGCTTACATAAGGAACATATCATAAGAAGTAAAATTGAAAGCGTTGCAGAAAAATATATCAAAGATGTTGAAAGAGACGGCTATTTAAGTTACACAACATATAAAAAAATAGAACGTGAAATAGATCAAGCAGTAAGTTACAAAGGCATTACATACTACCGTTTTATTACAGGAACATTTGAAAGAAAAACAAAAGGGGAAGAAGTATTTATAGAAATTGATTATGGAGTGTTTTCATTGCTTTATAATGTAAATATAAAAGTTATTAAATTTGGAATAAGTAGTTATGAGAATAAACAATAAATTTAACGTAGATATTTCTTCGCATATTCTATTTGATAACTATTTAAAAAAGTTAAGAGTATTTACACATTTTAGTGAAGTAAAAAGAGGTGAGCGTATGAGTAAAACAAAAGGATTTCTTTATGATAATATTACAGACCCTATTGCTACGATAATTGCTCCACTTATTTTTTTATTGTTTGTCATATGGGCATTGTATTTTTTTACTACTCCTACACCAAGTTACTTTTATCTAAACTCTAATGTTGCAGATATAGGAATAAGGCCTATCAGCAATGAGAATTTTATTTTGGGCCAATCTACAAAAAGGATGTACCTCAAAGAAGCACCTTTTATTTATGACTCAAAAATTTATTTGCCACTTGACGCTATAGTATTAGCAAGCGGAATAAAAGAAGAAAATGTTGTGAAAGAAAAAAATAGAATAATAATAAAAACCGAAAAAAGTAACAACATTTATTTTGATTTAAAAGAAAAAACAGTAACTATTGGCAGAGAAAAAATGAACCTAGGAAGCTCCCTATTAGTAAAAAATAGTGAGGTGTTTTTGTCTGCAGATTACGTAGAAAAAATTTTTAAAGTGAAAATAGAAAAAGATGGGAATGTAGTAATTATGAAATATAAACTATTTCCGATACCTTTCGATTAATCGATTAGCATAACTAATCTGATAGTTGTATAATTCGATGATAGACAGCTTCTGCACCAAAAGATTGATGAGATAAGTGGAAAAATTGACATGCTTCAGATGGATGTAAATAATCTAACAGTTAAGACGGTATATCATGACAACCGCATAAAAGAGCTGAGCAAAAAACTGGGTGTTTAATAAGCCCGGTTTTTCTATTTTATTGAGGATTTTTTATGAAAGGAGATGAAAACTTGAATATTTTTTACACTGTTTATTAAAAGGACATATTTATTTATTAAAGAAAAAACAAAGAAAAAATAATGAGAGAAAAGCGTAATTTATTTTTTAGCTTTTTGTTATTAAAATTTTATTTTTAGATAAAAAGTCCCCCTTTTTTAGTATAAAGTCTTACAAATAAAGAAGGAATTTGCAAAGAAATGTAGAATATTATCAAAATAAAGGGGGACAAAAAATGAAGAATATTGAATTCTACATGTACCGATATTTTTTAATAAAAACTGAACAAATAACTATGTTTCCAGAAGAAGAAGATGACAAGGTCAAAATAATTTACAACTTTTTTTCTGAATTAGAGGATACAAAAAAATATGAAAAAACTACTAAGAAAGGCAAAAATATTTTGTTCTTAACGAAAAAAACTAATAACCATCTATATCTTTGTAAATTTGCATCTGAAAAAATTAGAAAAAAGCATGAACCTACAGAGAATGATATTAAAATTTTACTAGAACCAGATTATCCTTTTGTATATGTAGTTTTTGATTTAAAAAGACAATTAATTTTAGTTCAACATAAATCTTCTGTTTTTCAAGACAGAGATACGGCAATAAATAAGATTAAAGGAATATTTACACCAAGAACAAAGATCCATGGTTATAATTTTACAATCGAACCAGTTAGTTTTGAAAAATTTTTTTGGGATTATATTGAGAAAGCACAAAAAATTTATGAAGTTGCATTAAGCTTGAAAGCACCTAATTTGTTTGGAGGAGTATATAGTACAAATGATCTTCTGAGAGACATAAAAAGAATTTTTAATTCTACAGAAACTGAAATAAAGTATAAAAATGAAGATGGGAAACTGAAAATAAGTAAAAAAGAGCTCGAAGATCCTATAAAATATGCTTCTGCTGGTGGTGGTCATTGGAAAATAAAAATCCAGCAAGAAAAAAAGTCTAAGAGAATAGTGATAAAAAGTATAGATAATGTCAAGAAAATTGAAATACCAGAAGAAGCTTTAGAGAACGAGAAAGCTTTATTTCAACTAATGCAAAAAATCAAGGAAAATGATCCGTTAAAAGGTGGATAAAAGATGATGATAAATAAGAAAGATAGTACAAAAATAAAAAAAATTATTATGAAATCATTTCCAGTTATTATTTCGTTTGGGATAAGTTATTTAATAGTGAAGAATATTGAAAGCGTTGCTAAAGGAACTGTTGCATTTATTAAAGATGATTTCGTATTGAATTTTTTTATTGTACTACTTAGCTTAGCTATTGCAGTTATCGCTTTATTATATTCAAATGTGGAAAAAATAAGAGAATCATTATATAGAGTATTTAAAAACAGAGAAGATATTGACATTGGTAAGTTGGAGGAGAAAATAGCAAGTATTTTTAGAGAATTAAAAGGAGATACTTTGTTTATTTTCTTATCATTAGTTGTAAGCTGGGTCGCAATTATTGTAAGAGAAGTAAAGGAAATAGATATTATGATTTTTAATATTAACAAGAAAGAACTTTGTTATATAATAGAAATGAATTCTATAATATTAACACTTTATGCACTATGGGACATAATTTTAACTCTTTTCAAATTGTCAGAGGCTTCACAAGAACTTTCGCAACGTCTATTTAATTTTGATATCAGCAATAAAAATAAATAAAAGTTCTTATTCATCCAATCTTATCCAATAAAGTTTCACAGTCGGAAGGGGATGAAAACTTGAATACACTTTACACTGCCGGCCTAGCTGCCGGCATTTTCTTTGGCATAGTTTTGGGACTAATAATAAGCTTTGGTATTTTAATCAGCTCAAAAGAGTATGAAAGCAGGTAATCAGGTAATGAATGTGAGCAAAATGAAATATAGGAGGTATTTATTGTGATAAAGGGAATACAGAAAATATTTTTTATTATTTTACCTATGCTGATTATTGTTTTTCCGTTAGCTACACTAAAGAATGTGTATGTGAATTTTATTTTTGTTAGTTTACTTAATTTTGTTACAGTACTTTCGATATTTCATGATTTAAAGATTATGGTAAAGAATATAAAAGCAATTCAGAAAAGAAATAATATAAAATTTTTGTTGTATGTTATAATGATAGCTGCAGGTATTTTAGCATATTTAATCGTTTTTTTGTGGCTTGTGTGGTGTTTTATTGGTGCTTTGTATATAAAGGGAGTAATTTTAATTAATACTAAAATCTCAATATAAGCCCACTTTAGTTTTGCAACTATATTATCGAGAAATAATACTAAAAAATTGATAACATGTATTTCATTTAATAAAACACTACCCTGAAAAATTCCTGATAGAACCCCTTCGGGAACCTATCAGGAATTTTTCAGTTATAAGGAGGTTGTCTTCATGTTTTCATCAAATTTTACTGCCAGATTTGGTGAGGTTATCGTCAGAAGTGGAATTGCCAGCATCCCTGATGCTGTCTTTTCTTTTCAGAAAGAATTAGGGCTTTCTGTTGGAGAGTGCTGGTTTATAGCACAAATTCTGCGCTTTAAATGGACGACAGAACTGCCTAAACCTTCTCTTAAAAGAATGGCTGATTATACAGGTGTTTCTATTGCTACTCTTCATAATTATAAAAAATCACTTATTCAAAAAGGTTACCTTCAAGTAATTAATAGGACAGACGAACAAGGAAGGCAAACAACAAATTATTACGATTTTACCGGCCTTTTTGAAAAAATTGTGGAACTGCTTTCCTTAAAGGCTGAACAAGAATCCAATCCATTTGAGGAAAGTCTTCCAGAGTATGAAGAAGAAGAGGGTAAAAATTTTTTACAGGGAGGGTATAAAAATAATACCCTCGGGGGTTTAAATTTTATACCCTCGGGGGTAAAAAATTTAAACCCCTACAAACAGAATAATAAAGAAACAGAAGAATATGAAACAGAAGAATATATAAACAACAACCCGCCTAACGGCGGAACAAATTCCCAGCCTTCGGCTGGGGTTGTTGTTGAAATAAATGAACAGTATAAAAAAATCACAGGGAGAGATAAACTCTCCTTTTTTGCTGCTCTTTTAGAGGTATATCCTGCAGAGAAGATAATGAACGCTGTAGCTTATTTAGAGAAAGCAATGCTGCGAGGGAAAATTGATAATCCAGAGGGCTTTCTCATCTCTGCTCTCAGAGAAAACTGGGATATACAGCCTCTTGAACATAAGACTCAAAAAGAATTTCCTACTCCTAGAAATTATTTCAACAGCTACACACAAAGGACTTACGATGTAGAAGAGCTGGAAAGGAGGCTCCTTGAGCATAGTAGAAGAGAATTTTTATCTAGTAATAAAAATCCCTCGGAAGGAGGTGAAAAAATACTATTCGATGATTCGTGAAATTAGGTACTTTCCTCTTCTTTACTCTTTCTCTCTGGAGGTGTTTTTGTGGAATTTGCACTTTTGGTATTAGATTATGACGGCTACTATAAGCTTGAAATTGCTGGAGGCTACTGTGACGGAAACTGCAGTGTATGCAGAAAATGCACACACAACAGAAACATTGTCACGCTCATCAGAGAAGAAAACGCAGAGTTTTATCAGAAGTATGTTTTAGACCACCAAACAAGAACTGCTGAGTTATGTAAAAAAGTATCAGAAGCTTTTTCTCTTGACGAAGGCGAAAAAAGAATTCTCATTCAATCTGCACTGCTGCACGACATAGGAAAACTCCTGATACCTTTTAAAATTCTCTCAAAAGATACATCTCTTTCACCTTTTGAAAGGCGAATAATGGAGTTTCACCCTTCAAGGGGTGCGGAGTGGCTCAGAGAAAGAGACTTTCCTGAGGAAATTGTAGCTATCATTGAAGCTCATCACGAAAGAGTGGACGGTTCAGGCTACCCTTACGGACTAAAAGGAGATGATATACCTTTCTTAGCAAGAGTTTTAGCTGTATGTGATGCTTTTGAGGTAATGATAAGCGGCAGGCACTATAAACCACCTAAGAGTATAAGTGAAGCTTTAAATGAGGTTAAAAGAGAAGCAGGCAAGCAGTTCGACGAAGCAATAGTAATTACTTTTGTTGAAATGTGGTATAATGAAGTAAAAGAAGAAAAGAAGGTGGTTGTATGAAGATAACAGGGAAAATAGAAATTCCAGCAGAAATACTTTTAAGCCTTAAAAAAAGCGAAGATGAGTTTATAACTGAACTAAAAAGAACAGCAGCAGTTAGGTACTACAAAGAGAAGAAGCTTTCTCTGGGTCAGTGTGCTGTCCTTGCTGAAATGAGTGAGGAAGAATTTATAAAATACCTCTCAAATTTTGATGCAGGTATCTTCTCTTTCGATAACAAAGAAGAACTTCTGGAGGATATAAAAAATGCGTAAAGTTGTCGCTAATTCGACACCTTTAATAATTCTTTCAAATATCAACAAAATTAACATTTTAGAGCAATTGTATGGAATAATATATGTGCCTTCTGGTGTTTTTGAAGAGGTAAACTTTGGTGGAGATTCTGAGAATTATGATTTTATTAAGGTAGTAAATATCAGAAACAAAGAAGCCAAGCAGTTTTTCCCTGTAAGTCTACACAAAGGTGAGATAGAGGTAATGATTTTAGCAAAAGAAATTAATGCTGATTTATGCATAATAGATGACTACCTTGCAAGAAAACATGCCAAAAATTTAGGATTAACTGTGACAGGTACGCTGGGAGTTCTAATAAAAGCAAAAGAAAATGGAATTTTAAGAGAGGTAAAGCCACTACTGGATGAAATGCTAAATAAAAAGTTTTATATTGACAGAAAACTATACAATGAGGTCTTAGAAATTTGTGGAGAAAAGTAAATGCGCCGATTAAGGCGTTTTTTATTTTTGCAAAAAAAGGAGGCGGAGTTCGAATGTTTAAAATAGGGCTTGACTTGGGATATGGGTATGTGAAAGGGGTAAATGAAGCAGGCAAAACTGTCCTTTTTCCCTCGCTGGTTGGGAATGCGTATCAGAGAAATTTAATAGGGCTGTTTGGGCAGAATCTAAATAATCTCATTGAAAACATGCACGTAGTTCTGAGAAATGGGAAAGAAGGGCAGGAAGAATATTTTATTGGGGACTTAGCAAGAAGAGAAGGACGAAATGTAAGCTATGCCTTTGATGAGAATAAAATAAATCATCCTAACACAAAAGCTGTCCTTGCCAGCGCTTCAGCTCTTTTATTTCCTCCAAATGATGAACCTGTACACATTGTGTCAGGCCTTCCTTTGGAGCAGTACATCCATCAAAAAGATGAGCTTAAAGAAATGCTTAAAAATTTTAAAGCAATGGTGGAGTTTAAAGGCTACAACATCTTAAAAATAGTCAAATTCGACAGGGTAACAGTTTTTCCTCAAGCTGCAGGAGCAGTGTACTATGCCATAATGGATGACCTGCAGAAGTACCTAATAAAGGGAAGCTACATAGGGCTCATTGACATAGGCTACAGAACGACAGACTATATAGTTTTTGTTATTGATGGAAAGCTGTCACTTAGAGAAGACCTTTCGGGTACTTTAGACATAGGCATGTCTCAGTTAAGCAACGCTGCTGATAAACTGTTTACTCAAAAGACTGGCTCTAAGCTTGATATACCTGAGCTCATTCAGCTTGTGAATGAAGGAAGCATATTTTACAGAGGGAAGGTTTTGAACTTTGAAAAAGAGTTAAATGAGGTAAAGCTTGAGATATCTCGTGTAATACAAGACAGAATAAAGGCTGTGTGGGGAAGTAAGCTGGACTTCTTCAACACAATTTTTTTAGCAGGAGGTGGAGCAGTAAGCCTATTTGACAGCTTAAAGAACCTGTATGAAAACACAGTGTTAGTGAAGAATTCTCAATTTGCCAATGCAAAAGGATTTCTTAAAGTAGCCGAACTGGAGGAGAAAAAAGAGAGGGATAGAGAATGACAAAAGAAAAAGAGCTGGATTACAAAGGCGCATGGGAGCTAATGAAACAGATGGTTGACTACTACACGGGAGAAAAGAAATATCTCACAAGGAGAGAAATAAAGTACATCATACGAGTGTGCGAAAATAAAGATGAGAAAGTTATTAAAATTTTAGACGATGACAAAGGAGGAGCAAAAGCATGATAAAAATAACACTTCCCAAAAAGAAAGGCATGAAGGAGAAAATGTATGAAATATGGGATGAGCTAAAGCTTACCGGCCACATGCTTATAGAACAGAAGGATAAAAGCTATGTGGTTACGCTTGAACCTGAAAGAGAAATTTCTCTAAGCTTAATTAAGCAAAAACTCCCTAAGGAAGGCATAGTGGAAGAAGTAAATTTTGCTAGAGGCAGCATTGCGGAGGAAGATATGTTTACAGACACAAACCCAGAGGAAATGGACGCTTAGAGACTGCTTTTTCTGAATTTGTATTACAACCACTTTAAAATAGTGTTTACACCTTCTAAGCCTTATATTATTTAACCTGCAAGGCTTTATTTTTATACTTTGTACTACACCTTTAATTAAGTATGTGTTTACACAACTAAATCCTTGAAATAACTGCTTTTACAAAGCTTTATTTTTAATTTTGTATTACATCTTTAAGCAGTTTAAAATCGGGGTTGTAATACAAATTTACAGTTTACCCCTTCTCCCCTACTCTTCTAATTGCTTTTGAAGGTGTAAACATAAATGGGAGTGAAGTAAATTGAAAGTCTACAGCTTCCGCACAAATAAAGAAGATAAGGACATTGAGGAGCTTCTTGAATCACTAAAGGAAGACAAAAGCCAGTACATAAAAAATGCCTTACGCTTTTATAGAGATTTTGGAGCCAAAATAGCAAAAATTGAAGCCATATTAGAAAAATTAGAGCACTCAGGGGTACAAGCACAAATACCACCACAAACCTTAGAACATGAACAAGATGCTGGAAGTGAAACTTCCGATGATGAAAGAGTTCTCCTTGAAAGCCTAGAAGATATTTTGTCCCTTTAGATAAACTTACGGGAGGTGTAAAGATGAAGAAACTTTACTCTATTTTGAAACCTTATGACAGCTGGTGGAATGATGAAGGAGAAGAGAAAAATTTAGAGGCAAAAAAGGCTTTACAGGAGTTTTATAAAGAACTGAAAAAGTTAAGACCTTCTAAAAAGTATGAGAAAAATATAGTTCACTTTTCATATATTCCGTACCTTCTTAAAATAAAAAAAGCTCTCGACGAGAGAAAATACATGAGGGCATGTAACGAACTAATCTCACTAATGCACTATGAACCTTTTCTTCAGAGGAGAATTTATTACAACGTCCTTAAACTTTTAGAAAAAGAGGTTATATACAATTCTTACGACTTTCAATATGCCCTCGAGTTTACCAATCAAGTTCTAAAAGATGAGACAAAAAAAGAAGACAAAATTCGGATGATAAACTTTATCCTTGATATGATTAGAGAGGATTTAAGGTGCCAGGAATTAGAAGATAGTTTAATAGATTTTCGCATAGAAGTTATACGTGAAATCTCAAAAATAAAGCATCATATTGAGAAAGATGCTATCTAAAACCACCTTTGCAGTATGCAGGGGTGTTTTTCTATTTTTCAAAACCTGCTAAGCTTTTATGCTTTGTTTTTATAATGCAGGATAAGGCGCACAGCGCACGAGACCGACACACAACAGGCAGAGCCTGTTGGATACTGTAAATAAGAGAAACGCACTTCACACCGCTTTTAAGAGCACAAAGCAGTAAAAACGCAGTGTAAAGTACTTAAAAATCTTGATATTACTTATTTTATCAGTAATGCTTTTAAACAGTAAGGTAAAAAAGGAGGTGTGCTTTTGAAAAAAGTAACAGTTTATCTTTCAGAAGATACTTATGAGGTCTTAAATAATTTATCTTCCAGAAGAAAAGAATCCATGTCATTGATTGCGAGAAAAATACTTGAAAAAGGATTAAAAGAAGAATCTGCACAAGACGGCATAGACGCCGTAACCGAAGCAGTGCGCAAAGCCATGAGGGATGTGCTAAGACCTACAGAAGATAGATTAGCCAAGCTCATGGCCAAAGCAGCAGTAGCAGCAGCAACGGCAATGTACATGAATGTGCAGACCATAGCAGATCTGGGAAAGCACAATGCTGTCGAAATTTACAACGAAGCGAGAGTCAAGGCTGTAGCCTACCTAAAAGAAAGAGATGATAATGAATGACGGCCCCTTTTGTGATGAAAGCAAGTTTTTATCTGCCTACACATGAAAATCAGGCTAAAAATGTTGCACATCTTTTGTATATAGGAACTAGATCTGGTGTAGATAAAGGTGAATTTAATGAATTGGAAGAGTTAGATGCAGGAAATAGATATGCAGAGAAAATACTTGCAGAATATGACAAGCTAGATGATTTCATTGATAATTTTGAGATAGATACTGCTGGCACTCCTGCAGGACATGTAAAGTATATGGATGAAAGACCGGGAAGCCATGGGCTTTTTAGCTCTGATGAAAATGTTAGTTTAAAAGAAACAATGAAAGAATTAAGTAAGCATTCAGGTGTTGTTTGGCGCTTTATCCTTTCATTAAAAGAAGAAGATGCCGTAAAGCTTGGATATACAACAAGAGAGTCATGGGAAAAGGCTCTTAGAGCTACAATATCAGATGCAGCGGCAAAAATGGGCATTTCGGAGTCAAATCTGAGGTGGGTTGCTGCCTTTCATCAGGCAAAAGGACATCCACATGTACACGTAGTTATGTGGGAAAAAACACCTCAGAGACGTCTAGGAAGACTTTCAAAAGGTGAGGTAAAGGACATAAAAAAAATATTTTTAGATGAAATATACGCAAAAGAAAGACTTGCACTTACAGCAGAAAAATCCGCTTTAAGGGATTTAATAAGAGATACAGCTAAAAGAGATATTTCAGAAGTGTTGAAGGAAGTCAAAAAAGCAAGAATAGAAATAAGAGCACTAAACGGAGAAAAACCCGGTCTCCCCCCTACCCTTGACCAAACTACAAGAGAAGAGCTTTTAGAAAAACTAAAAGAGCTTTCAACGATTATGCCGTCTCATGGGCGTATTGCTTTTGCTTACATGCCTTCTGAAGTAAAAGAAAAAGCAAAAGAAATTGCTGACTGGCTTTTAAAGCAGCCCGGCTTTTCTCAATCTGTTGAAAGATATAAAGACCTTGCCAAAGAGCTTGCCAGTCACTATACATCCAATCCAGAAGTTTTAGAAAAAGCAGCAGACAAGGCTTATGAAGACATACAGAAGAGAACAGCTCAGATTGTGTTAAAAGGCGCAGCAGCACTTCAGAAAGACCCGTCAAAAGTTATAAATACTGTATGGCGCTCAGCATGGAGAGCTTTAGAAAGAGAAAGATTAAGGGCAGAAGCAGAGGCCAGTATTGCAGCTCAAAAAGAAATGGAGAGAAAAAGAAGAATGACAGAAAGAGGTGAAAGCCGTGAGGTTTAGGGCTACACTGGCAGTTCTAATTCTCATGCTTGATTTTTTATTTGCACCTTTTTTATTAATCTTTCCACTCTATGCTAAAGATTACGGCTTTAAAGAAGGTCTCCCTAAGTGGGAGGCATATATAAAAGAGAAGCCTTTATCGGGAATATCTTTACTGCTTAGAGAAGATGTGAAAACCCCATGGCTGTGGCTTCAGCCTGCTGTTTTTGCGGCTTTAGTTTCTGTGCTCTTCCCTATCTATGGAAGGAGGAAAAGAAAAACTGATGAGCTAGGGCTTCCTGAAGCTGCAGGAAGAGGAGAATATGGAACTGCAAGATGGAGAACAGAAAAAGAAATATCAAAAACTTTTACTGTGTGGAATCTACGCAACAACAACCCCCCGAAAGGGGGCTTTATTGTAGGTTTTAATCCTTCTACTTCAAAAGCATGGCTCGATACAGGAGATACTCACTGCTTAGTTATTGGCTCAACAAGAAGCGGTAAATCAAGAAGAATAATACTACCAACGATATGGGCTCTTGCAAAAACAGGAGAAAGTATGATTGTATCTGACCCTAAAGGAGAACTGCATAGCTACTCATCAGAATATCTAAAAAAGCTTGGATATAAAGTTATTCTACTTGACTTAAGAAATCCATATCGAGGCAATCAGTGGAATCCTGTTTTAGAAGTGGCTGATAAGCTTGAAGCCGGTGATTATTCTGCTGCGAGTCAGAGCGCATGGGACATAGCAAACATAATAACAAATCAGCAGCCTCACATAGGAGTGGACCCTATATGGCCTCAGTCACAGGAAAGCCTTACTGCTGCTTTAATTTTAGCTGTGGCTTCTTCTGCGCCACATGAGGCAAAACATTTGGGAAGTGCTTATGAGATGCTCCACCGTCTAGGCACAGGTGGAGGAGAGCTTTTAGACAAATACTTTAAATCACTTCCAAGGGAACATCCTGCAGCCTTAGCCTATGGAGTCGCTGCTCTTTCGGAAGATAGATTAAGAAGTTCAATATTCACAGGAACAGCAGCACAGCTAAGGCTCTGGAGCGACCCTGCAGTTGTTTATCTTACATCAAATCAAGACCACGATTTAGATGCTGTAGGGAAAGAAAAAACAGCAGTATTCATAGTTATCCCCGATGAAAGAAGCACACGAAACGTATTAGCAACACTTTATATTTCCCAAGCCTATCAGTCTTTAGTTGACCTTGCAAATAAGAATGGAGGAAGACTTGCGCAAAGAGTAAACTTTGTTTTGGACGAGTTTGGAAACCTTCCTCCAATACCTGACTTTGATAAGAAAATTACTGTAGCAGCAGGTAGAAATATGAGGTTTTTATTAGCGGTTCAGGATATCTCAATGATTAAAGCAAAGTATAAAGAGCTCGCTCAGACAATCACAGGAAACTGTGCCACATGGGTGTATATACTGACGACAGATTTAGAAACAGCAAAGATAATAAGCGGTAAAACTGGACAGTACACAATAAGGACAGAAAGCTACTCTTCGCAAGTTAAACATACTGATTATAGCCATGGAACATCAGAAGGCTTAACAGGGAGGTCTCTACTTACTCCCGATGAAGTCTTAAGGTGGCCTCAAGACAGAGCACTTATACTTCAGGCAAGGCAGAATCCCGCATGGCTTCCCCTACCCGACCTTTCTAAATGGCCTGCAGCAAAAGATTTAATTCCTTCTGCTTTAGAAGAAATTAAAAAGGAGGTGGTGTCAGTACCTACATGGATACCTGATATTAGTCTTTTAGCAGAAGGTAAAAGTAAAGAAATTGAGAGAACTAATGAGAATTTATTATCAAAATTAAGATAAGGAGGAGATTTTATGCCGAGTTTTGTCTCTGGTGCTGTTAATCTTTTAAATGATGCTCTTACGTGGATTTTATATCTCATTCCTGCTGCTTCAGCTGCAGCCATAGGATACCATGCTTTAATGAAGCAGATGGGAGATGGCGACCCTGCTGTTACTGCAGCGCACAACAGGTCCATAAGGAATATCCTAATCGGCGGCGCAATAGGAATGAGCGCAGCTTCAATTGTTAAGGTATTTTTATCCTACTTCAAGTAATTCTAAAGGGTCGGTATAATCCGGCCCTTTCTGGAGGTGTTTTTCTTGTTTGCTGCAATAGAGAACATGATTATGAATGCTGTAAATAATTTTTTCACGAATATACTGGATTCTCTCCTATCCCTTTTTGTCTCATTCTTAGGAGATGAGATGGCACTGGCTTTAAAAATCTTAAATACACCTTATGTAACTAATGCAATTTACCTTACAAAAATAGTAGCAGGTACTCTTTTAGGAGTAAAAGTAGCTGCTGAGGCGTTAAAGGCATACATTTTATACAGCTCAGGAGATTCATCAGCACAGCCTTTGGAGCTTCTTAAAAGAACTGCTTTTGCTGCTCTAATGATTTCAGCAGGCCCTTGGGCAGTGACGACAGTGTATGAGTGGGGTACAGAGCTTGCAAAAGCTGTAGCGTCTTTACCTTCAACACAAGTGGCCAATCCTACCGAAGGAATTAGCACAATTCTCCAGCAGCTTTCGTCTTTTTCTTCTGCTGTTATTTTTATTGCCCTTACAGCAGTAGTTATATGGATTCTAATTCTCATTCAAACAGGCATAAGAGCTGTGGAAGTTGCTTTTCTGGCAGTGTCTGCTCCAATTATGGCAGTAGGGCTGACAAGACCTGATGAAGGTGTGTGGTCTGTGTGGTGGAGAGAGCTTGTTGTTTTGTCTTTATCTCAGGCTGTGCAGACTTTTATGATTAGGGGTTTTCTTTCAACAGGAGTTAATATGCAGTTCAGTTCACCTATTCTGAATTTACTAATGCTCATAGGCTGGCTGTGGGTTGCATTTAAAACTCCTGCTGTTCTAAGGCAGTTTGCATATCATTCAGGTCTTGGCTCTGCAATAGGACATGCAGGGCAGACAGCAGGCAGTATGTATATAATGAGAAGAATGATTTTAAGAGGGTGATGTGATTGTATCAGGTGCCTAAGAATATTTCTGCAAAGTTTGAGTTTTTCCCGGGCTTTGGCTTTAAAGAGCTCTTTTTTGTACTTGCAGGCCTTTCACTAGGCATTTTTGTCTATTTGATTTTATCTATCTTTACTCACTCTCCTGCTAGATACTTAGCAGTGTTTATTTTTACAGGTCTTGCTTATTTTCTGGTTATTCCCGGACCAGATGGAAACAGCGTATTTAGTTTAATCAAATACTATCTAAATTGGACTAAAAAGCAAAAAAGATACCTTTATGTGCAGGGAGGGTATACGAATTGATAGGAATTTTTAAGAAAGAGAAAACTTCAGGAAAAGATAAAGCCAAAATAGAAGAGCAGAAAAGAAAGGCTGTTCAGGAGTGGCTTCCTGTAAAAGATGTTGCAGAGGATATGATTTTGTTAAAAGACGGTCGTTATGTGTGTGTCTTAAAAGTTATGCCTTTGAACATCAGCTTAAAAAGCGAAAATGAAAAGAAAAGAATTATACAAACAGTTTATGAAGCTTTAAACGGCTTTAAGGATTCCATGCAGATATTTTCTATAGGCAGGCCAGTAGACCTTGACTCTTACATCAGCTACCTTCAAACAAAATCTAAGGAAGAGACAAACATAACCAAAAAAAGATTACTTCAGGAGTATCTAAAATATGTCGCTTCTATTGTCACAAGCGGTGAGGCAATAGAAAGACGCTTTTTTATTATGCTCTCAGGTAAAGAAAAAGAAGAGCTTAAAGCAAAAGCCCACGAGCTTGCCACCAATCTTGAAAAGTCAGGTCTAAAAGTAGAGTTAGCGCAGGACCAAGACATAATAGACCTTCTTTTCAGCTTCAGCCATCCTTCTCAGTCAGCATTTGAAAGAGCGCCAGCTTTTAATGGACCATACTTACCACCCATTTTTAATGCGAGGTGATTTATATGAAGAAAAAAGAAGTAAATGTGCTTACAGGCTTAGTAGATATGATTTCACCGCAAGCTCTTGAGTTTAATGCAAAACAGATTGTTTTTAACGACCAGCTTGCAAGAGTTTTAGTCATTTCAGGCTATCCTCCTAAAGTTTCTGCTGCATGGCTTTCAAGAATCGCAGGAATGCCGGGAGTGGTATGTTCTGTCCACATTGAGCCTACTGACCCTACAGACTTGATAAACAGCTTAAATAAAGCAATTGGTGAATATGCAGGAAGGCTTGAGATGGGAGGAAACGCCCTCACAATGCAGAGGACAGAGCAGGCTTTGAAAGACGCAGAAGAGCTTATGAGAAAAATAGACGAAGAACAGCAGCAGGTGTTTTATGTTACAGTGGTTCTTATGGTTTTAGCTTCCGACCAGCAGGAGCTTGACAGAAGAACACGTCAGGTTGAGGCTTCTTTAGCTGCTTCAGGTATGAGAGGAAGAGTCCTTATATTCCGCCAAGAAGAAGGATTAAAAGCAGCAGGCCCCTTCTGCACGCTGCCGGATGAGGTGATTGATGCAGGAGCAAGAAATATGCCTGCTGAAACTGTTGCTGCCTCCTTTCCTTTCACTGCTTCAGGAATAAATGATGGAAGCGGAATAGTCTTAGGCAAAGATAGAGATGGAGGCTTAGTGCTTGTAGATATATGGAAAAGGGGAGGAGACAGGCCCAATTCTAATATTACTATTCTTGCTAAATCAGGCGCAGGAAAGAGCTTCACTGCTAAGATGCTTCTTTTAAGGGAATACATGCAGGGAAGCAGAATCATAATCATAGACCCTGAAAGAGAGTACAAAGACATGTGTAATAAGCTTGGAGGAGTATGGATTAACTGCACAGGTGGAGAAGGAAAGATAAATCCATTGCAGGTAAGATTAAGGCCTGTTGAAGAGGAAGAGGAAGAAAAGCAAAACACATCTTTTCAAAGTCCATTAGCTCTCCATATACAAACTTTAAGGACTTTCTTCAGCTTATACCTCAGAGACTTAACAGATACAGAGAAAGCAGCTTTAGAGGATGCATTAGTAGAAGTGTACAAAGAGGCAGGAATTACATGGGATACAGACCCTAAAAGCGTTCCTAATGACAAATGGCCTACTGTGAAAGAACTTTATGAGTACCTTGTTAAAAAAGCAGAAGAAAATCCCGAAGCTTACGGAAGGCTTGCAGTGCTTTTAAAAAGAGCAGCAGAAGGAGCAGATTCATACCTTTGGGCAGGCCCAACTGCTGTAGAAGCTGATTCTGATTTTATTGTGTTTGATGTTCATGATCTCCAGAATGCCGAAGACCAAGTTAAAAGAGCACAGTACTTCAATGTCCTTTCTTTTGCATGGAACATTTTAGAGAAAGACAGAAGAGAAAGAACCGTTTTAGTTGTGGATGAAGCATGGATGCTTGTTGATCCGCAAACGCCTCAGGCAATTGCATTTTTGAGAGATACATCAAAGAGGATAAGGAAGTACAACGGAAGCTTAATTGTCATAAGCCAGAACGTTATAGATTTCTTAGCACCAGAGGTGCAGAGATATGGGCAGGCTCTTTTAGATAATCCGGCGTATAAGCTTCTCCTTGTCCAAGGAGAGAAAGACTTAGAAGCGATAACAGCTCTTATGAACCTTTCTGAAGCAGAGCATGACCTTCTCGCAAACGCAAAAAGAGGAGAAGGTCTTTTTGTTGCAGGTACACAGAGAATTCACATAAAGATTGAAGCAGCACCTTATGAAATGCAGTATTTAACCGGAGGCGGAAGCTGATGAATGTTTTGGGAAAAGCCCTTCTCACTCTTCTCCCAGATAATTTGGAGAGCATTTTTAAGTTTGCTCTTCTTTTTATTGTTGTTCCTGTTTTAGTGATTACTGTAATTTTTGCAGGACCCATCACTGCTTTTGAAAAAGTTCCGCTTATTACTGCAGAGCAGTTAAAATGGTACATCGACGCAGCAGAAAAAGTTAAAGAAGAGTTTAAAATGGGTCCTGACTGGAAGGAGCTTGTTGCTATAGACGCTGTAAGGTTTAAGCAGGACTTTTCTAAAGCTACTCCTGAAAGTGCATACAAGCTTGCTTCAACGTTTGTGCAAAATGTAGGAGAGGTTGTTACAGAAAATGGACTGCACTTTCCGGTGTACAAGCTTCTGAGCTTAGATGAAGTATTAGACATGCTTGACTTCACAGAAGAAGAAAAAGACAAGGTTAAGGAGTTTTTTGAGTTTCTCAAAAATACAGATATTTCTTCTTTGCTTGATTCAGGAGTGCCTGAAGGATGGGTGCCTGCTGAGAAAACTCTCAAATGGCCTGTGCCGGGGGTGTATAACATTACCTCAGGGTTTGGCCCTCGAATTGACCCGGTACATGGAGTAGAAAGATTTCATGCAGGTGTTGATATAGGAGCACCAACAGGGACTCCTGTCGTTGCCGCTTTAGATGGAGAAGTAGCCTATGCAGGATGGAATGACGGCTACGGCTTAGTTGTTTTTATATGGCACAACAACAATCTAGAGACAAGATATGCTCACTTATCTTCCATAGCAGTAAAGCAGAGGCAGATTGTTAAAGCTGGTGATGTGATTGGATATGTAGGCTCTACAGGAAAGAGCACAGGCCCTCATTTGCATTTTGAAGTAAGAATCGGAGGAAAAGCTGTAAATCCACTTGACTTTTTTAAATAAGAAAGGAGGTTCAGGCTTGCTTATTTCACTTATTGCCACAGGAGAAACAGCAGAAAAAATAAAAGAGTCTATAAGGCAGACAGGCGAAGTGGTTTTTGAATATATTGGAAAGTTAGATGGTGAGAAAATCAAAGATGTGTTCTACTCTGCTTCAAGAGTTCCTTCTGATGTCTTGGTTGTAGACTTAAAAGCTTTAGATGAGAAAGAAGCTGTTCCTGCACTTCAAGGTTTCAGAATTGCAAGACCTACTACAAGGGTAGCTGTTATTGTCCACGACAGAAAACCGGGAGATGTATTGGTTTCTTCAATAGTAAGCCTCGGTATATATGACATAATAACAGGCGGTAAAGACACAGACTGGGGTGAAGCAGTGAAAAAAGTCCTCCTATCTCCTCCTGCAGCCTACACTCAAGCTGCAAGATGGCATACAGGAGCGTTTGACATTTCACTCCACACTGAGAAAGGAAGAAAAGAGCCATCAAAGGAGGTTGAGAGGGCAAAAAAGCAGATAGAAGGTATAGCAAAATTTTTAGGTGAAAACTACCGGTGTACCGATTTAAATGAGGGTCTTTTAAAAATTGAACAGCTTCTAGTAAAGGAGGTTCTTTATGAGCAGGATTATTAAGATTGCTTTAATAACAGCTGCTGTTTCTGCAGCCTTTATGCTTGTGTTTATGCAGAATATCCAGAAGACAGAAAAGGTGGTTGTTGTGGAAAAAGATATACCTGCAGGCACTGTTATCTCAGAAGATGCAGTAAAAATAATTGATGTGCCTGCTTCGGTAGTTAACCCTAACTATGCCAGAAGCCTATCCGATGTTGTGGGAAAAGTTGTGAAGGAAGGAAGAGTAAAAGGAGACTTTATCCCAATTGAAATTTTAATTTCAAAAGATACTCAATCCTTAGGACCCGATCATGCTGTAATAACAATTCCTGTAACTTCTGTAGAAGCAAAAACGCTTCAGTCAGGAGACACAGTAAGCTTTATAGTCTTTGACCAGACAGGCTCTAAAGTTCTTGACGGCTTTAAGGTAATCTCGGTTGTGAAGGAAGACTCCGATAAGGCAAGCTTAATTCTCAACGCAGATTTAAACTCTGCAGCACAGCTTGTGCCGTACTTAAAGCTTAATTCATTCAAAGTAGTAAGAAGGTGATGAGAATGGTTATTACAGTATTCAGCCCAAAAGGCGGTGTGGGAAAGACCACAATTGCTTTAGCTCTTGCAAAAGTGCTGAGCGAAACAAACAAAGTGAGTGTTTTAGAGTGCGACTTTTCTCCCGGAGATTTTGTGTCTCTCCTTGATTTAGACAAAGAGAAAAACATAGTCAATGCATGTCTTGGAGACTATAAAGCCTGCCTTCAGAGACCTCAGGGAGAAAAATTTGATGTCATAGTCGGAGGATTCCCAGACATGCAGGAAAGCTTAAAGTATGGAGATGTAGAAAAACTTATTGACAGCCTTTCAAGTGAATATGATTATGTCCTGATAGACTTACAGCCTCAGATTTCTGAGGTTACTGTCCCTGCCCTTTTAAAAGCCGACAGAGTTTTGTTTGTTTTAGAAGATGACATATCAGCAGTCTCACGGACAGTTGGAATGCTTGAGTACTTAAAGCTGCACGGCTTTTTAGATGTAAATAAAGCTTGTGCCGTAATTAACAAGGTAAAGGGAAAAAAAAAATACATTACTGCTGTAGATTTAGGGATACCGGTCATTTATGACATCCCTTATATTCGAAAATTGAGTGAGTACAGGGATAAGAA
>NZ_FQUR01000012.1:0-35002 GCF_900129115.1 Thermoanaerobacter uzonensis DSM 18761
GCGGTAAGGAGAATTAAAACGTCTACAAATGAAAAGATAAATAATATTACAGTTTTGAATATAGGGAAAGTAACACCAATATATAGGGTTTTAAGAGCATTAAAATATGCGCAAGTCATATAAAAAGCATGATAAGTTGAAGTATTAAATTAACTAAGTTTCAGGGGTTGTCTTAAAAAAATCCTACAGTATCTTGACACTATCATTTATTCTTCTTCACTTGACATAATAATTAAAAGCATTTACAATTAATTTGTAATTGAACAATTGATATATTTTATGAACATTTTTGGAGGTTTATTATGGAAGAAAATATTCGTTTACTAATAAAAGTAGCGCTTTTATATTACAATGAAAAATTAACGGAACAGGAAATTTCAGCTAGATTAGGAATATCTCGCCCGAAAGTTTCACGTTTATTAAAAAAAGCTTTGGAAATTGGAATTGTTGAAATCAAAATAAATACAAACAATGATTTGACATCTATGGAAAAAGAAATCGAAAAAAAGTATAAATTACAAGAAGTTAAAATTGTAGAATACAAGACAGAAGAAAATGAACTCTTAAAAAAAGAATTGGGCAAAGCAGCAGCAGAATTATTAGTGAGAATTATTAAAAATGGGGACATAATAGGAGTCTCATGGGGTACTACTATTGCATTAATCCCCCAATTTATTAAGATAAATAAAAAATTAAATACGTGCTTGTTTGTACCCCTTGTAGCTGGATTAGGACAAGCTCCTTATGAAATACAAGCGAATAATATTGCAATAGAATTTGCAAAAGCATTTGGTGCTAAATGGCAATTACTTCATGCCCCAGCAATCGTTGAAAATCTAGAAGTAAAAAAAAGTATTTTGTCTGATAGTATGGTAAAAAAATCTTTGGAAATCGCTGCTAAGGCAGATGTTGCAATTGTCGGAATTGGAGGACCAATAAATACTTCTACTATTTTAGAAAGTGGCTATTTCGGAGAAAATGAAATAAATGAACTTAATAGGGAAGGTGCAATTGGTGATATTTGCTCTAGATTTTTCGATATTAATGGCAATATATGTGAAAGAGCAGAAATTAACAACAGAATAATAGGTATTTCTCTGGAACAATTAAAGCAAATTAAACGTGTAGTAGGAGTAGCCGGTGGTAAAAATAAAATTCAGGCTATTAAAAGTGCTTTAAAAGGTGGTTATATAAATATTTTAGTTACTGATACTGTAACAGCCGAAGAATTACTAAAAGATTAAATTTCTTTTAATTTAAAAAGATAAGCAAAAGGAAATTCGTATACTTAAATGGAATTCCTTTTGCTTATCTTTATGTGTTAGTTTACTGGTTTTATAATTACTTTCAATGCCTTACCACTAGAAGCAAATTCAAAGGCTTCTTTATACTCTGAGATATTGAAGGTTGTTGTTATAAGTTTTGATGTATTAATTCTGCCATCTTTAATTAATTTTAATACTTTTTTCATATGAATTACAGTTGAATCAGATGTTCCATGTACAAAGAGTTCTTTATAGTGAATGAGATTGCTGTCAATGGAAATATAGGAATTGCCTTTTGAAAGCCCTCCAAAAAAATTTATACGTCCTCGCTTTTTAGCAACTAATAATGCTTGTTCTTGGGCTTCTCGTGAAGGAGCTGCCACAATCACAACATCAGCACCTTGTCCCTTTGTTACTTTTAATACATTACTTATAAAATCTTCCTTTTGAGGGTTTATTACTCTATCTGCTATATTTAGCTGTTTAACTATTTCTATTCTATCTTCCAAAATTTCAGAAATTATTACTTCAGCTGCCCCCAAAATTCTTGCTATAATAGCATGAAATACTCCTACAGGACCAGCTCCTATTATAACTACTGTATCATTCAAACCTACTTGAGATAATTCTTGACCATTTAAAACGCAAGAAATAGGTTCTACAATAGCAGCAGCATCATAATTCACATTATCAGGTATCGGTATAACTCCTCCTGTTTTCACCAATTGAGAAGGAACTGCTACATACTCAGCAAAACATCCGTCATATTGATATGATAAAGCCGTTTTGTTATCACAAAGGTTCGTAATACCTTTCAAGCAATAATCGCATTTTCCACAGGGCACTGTAACAGATAATAATACACGATCTCCTATTTTAAAATCATGTACTCCTTGTCCAATTTTTACTATTTCTCCTGCTGCTTCATGTCCTAAAACCCTTGGTAATGTCATGCCATGAGAAGAACCCCCGGCTTTGACATTTCTCAAATCACTTCCGCATATAGCGCAGGAATGAATTTTCACTAGAAGTTCTCCTTCTTTAATTTCAGGAATAGGTATATCTTCATACCTTAAATCATTAGGACCATATAATCTCAGAGCTTTCATAATCCATCAATCCTTTTTATTTTTTAGGCTCTATTCGAGCTACCACATAATTCTATTTTACTTTTTACTAATTCTTTCATAAATAACAATGGTTTTTCGAATATTTCAGAAAGAGCTACATATTCATTAGCTGTAGCAATAGTTTCTTTTATTCCTTTTATAAAAGCGACTCGTAACTCTGTTGCAATATTTACTTTTGATATTCCTGTAATAATTGCCTCTTTAACCTGTTCTTCAGGAGTATATGAACCACCATGAAGCACCAACGGAGTTTCTGTAATCTTTGCTATTTCTTTTAATCTAGGAATATCTAAATGAGGGTCTCCTTTATAAAGCCCATGTGCCGTCCCTATTGCTACAGCCAAAGCATCGACCTGTGTCTCTTTTACAAACTTATCAACTTCTTTGGGAATTGTCAAAAAACTCATTATAGTTTCTTCGCTGTCTGAAAGTCCAACACCAACATGGCCTAATTCAGCTTCTACAGTTATTCCAGCAGAATGTGCGAGTTTAACAACTTGGCGTGTAATTTCAATATTTTTCTCTAAAGGAAGTGTAGAAGCATCTATCATTACCGAATTAAATCCTAAAGAAACATATTTTATCACAGTTTCTATATCAGGCCCATGATCTAAATGCAAACAAATTGGAATTCTAGAATGCGCCGCCACTTCTTTTATCATCGGAACAATATAACGTAAGTACCCATCTTTCACATCCGTATCCAAAATCATTACAATAATTGGAGATCTTAATTCTTCTGCTGTTTCTGCAACCGCTTTAAAAGTAGTTAAGTCATTAACATCAAACGCAGGAACTGCATATTTATTTTTGCGCGTCTCTGCTAGAATTTCTCGTAAATTAACAAGCATTTTATCAATCCTCTCTTTACTTATTCTTCATTCTTCTTTTTAGACTTAGCAATGTCTTTAACTTCTCCCAATAATCTATAAGGTTTCGTAATTATCCTTGCAGGTAAAGAAAAGAGAAAATCAGTAATATCTTTTTGGAGTTCTTCTGTCATCCTTTGGGGCTTAGTTAATATCCTTTCTATGAATTCCTCCGTAAAATTTTTCTTTGCACTCTCTTCATTTATTTCCAATTCTGTACCACATTTCTCACATTTAATTCTTTTTATTGTATCTCCTTCATAAGTTATAGTATGTTCTGTCTCCTCATTGCAGTGAAGGCAATAAAGCATCCCTTTCATATAAGTGTACATGTCTATCACTTCCTAATTTTTTTCATAATTATAGCATAAGTTGTAGTGGGTCTTCTAATATTTCTTTTATTCTCTTTAAAAATTTTGCTGCTAAAGCTCCATCTATTACTCTATGGTCTGATGACAATGTCACTTCCATTATTGGCTTTATTTCAATTTGTCCGTTTTGTACCATCGGCATGTCTTTTATTTTGCCTACAGCAAGTATTGCCACTTCCGGTTGGTTTATTATTGCCGTAAATCTTGTTACATCAAACATTCCAAGATTTGATATTGTAAAACTGCCACCACTGTATTCGTCTGGGGTGAGTTTTCCTTCTCTTGCTTTTTCTATAAGTTGCCTTTCTTCATATGCTATTTCGCTTAAACCTTTTTTGTCAGCTTCTCTTATCACTGGAACTATTAACCCTTCTTCTAATGCTACAGCAAGTCCTATGTTTATTTGGTCTTTTAAAATTATTTGGTCATTATCCACAAAGGAGTTTATTATAGGATATTTTTTTATTGCTAAAGCTACAGCTTTTATTATAAAGGTGTTTATGGATATTTTTGCGTTTTGTACTTTTTCGCTTAGAGTCTCTCTCAGTTTTAAAACTTCTTCCATATTTATCTCCATTGTCACATAATAGTGAGGCGCAATATTCATGCTTTTCTGCATCTTATCTGCAATTATTCCCCTCATGCCTGTAAGCAATATTGTTTTTGTATAGGAAACTGGTTGAGACTTTGGTTCTTCTTGAGTTGGTAGCTTTCTTTGTTGTAAGTTTTTAAGGTATTCTTCTACATCTTTTCTCTGAATCCTGCCAGAAGGTCCACTTCCTTTTATTTGTGTTAGGTCTATTCCGTGTTCTTTTGCTATTTTCCTTGCTACAGGGGTTGCTCTTGGTTTTGTAGGTTTTAAGGTTTGCTGTTGTTCTAAGATAGGTTCTTTGGCTTCTACTGCTTCTTTTTGTTGAGGCTCTTTTTGTTCTTCTACAACGTTTGATTGTTTTAATAGGTCTTCTATGTTTTCGCCTTGTTGTCCTATTATTGCTATTGGCTGGTTTACTTGCACTGTTTCTCCTTCTTTTGCAAGTATTTTTAAAAGAACTCCACTGAAGGAGGCTTCTTCTTCCATTGTGACTTTATCTGTTTCTATTTCTAAAAGCGGTTCTCCCTGTGCTACTCGTTCCCCTTCATTCTTTAACCATTTTGTTATTTTGCCACTTGTCATTGTCATTCCTAGTTTGGGCATTGTGACTATGTTTGCCATTGTATCACCTCTATTTATCAAATATGCTTCTTACTTTCTGTACTATATATTCTGTTTGAGGTACAGCCGCTCTTTCTAATTGTGGGTTGTAGGGTATTGGTACATTTTTACCTGCTAATCTTTGTATTGGATAATCTAAATAGTCAAAGGCTTCACTTTCTACTAATTTTGATAATACTTCTGCTCCCCAACCGTAATTTTTGTTGTCATCTTCTACTATTAGTATTTTACCTGTCTTTATTGCTGATTTAACTATTGTTTCTTCATCCAATGGAGACAGACTTTTTATGTCTATGACTTCTGCGTCTATTCCATAGGTTTTGAGTTCTTCTGCCGCTTCCAAAGACCTTGGAACTGTTATAGACCCAGCTATTATGGTTATGTCTTTTCCTTCTCTTTTTACTTCGGCTTTCCCTATGGGTACAATGTAGTCCTCTTCTGGCACTTCTCCTTTTGTCCAGTATAAGAGTTTATGCTCGAAAAATAGTACTGGATTATCATCTCTTACAGCTGCTTTCAGCATCCCTTTTACGTCATAAGGTGTTGCTGGCATTACTACTTTCAACCCTGGAATATGTGCAAATATTGCAGGAAAACTTTGAGAGTGTTGGGCTGCTGCCCCCGTACCTGAACCCATAGGTGTCCTTATTACCATCGGTACTTTTAATTGACCTCCTGTCATGTACCTCAGTTTAGCCGCTTGGTTTACTATCCATTCCATAGGAAAAGTTAAAAAATCCGAAAACATTATTTCTACTATTGGTCGCATTCCTACTAGTGCCGCACCTACCGCTGCCCCTACTATTCCTGCTTCAGATATTGGGGTTTCTATTAGCTTGTCTTTGTATTTTTCATACATTCCTTTGGTAACACCAAAAGCTCCTCCGTATATCCCAATATCTTCTCCCATCATAAAGACATTAGGATCTCTGTCAAATTCTTCTCTTATGGCTTCTGCTAATGCATCTATATAGAGCTTTTCTGTCATTGTTTCTCCCTCCTTATGCATAAACATATTTTGCTAGGTCTTCTATTCGTGGATCAGGACTATTTATTGCAAATTGATACGCTTCTTCTATTTCCTGCTCTACTTTTTTGTTTATCTCTTCCAGCTCATCTTTTGTTATATCTGTGGTTTCTTCGAGGTATTTTTCAAATCTCTTTATTGGGTCTTTTTTCTTCCATTCTTCTTCCTCTTCTCTTGTCCTATAAACCCTTGGATCGCTCTTGGAATGGCCTAACCATCTGTATGTTTTGCTCTCTATTAGTGTAGCCCCTTCACCTCTTCTTGCTCTATCTACCGCCTCTTTTACTGCTTTGTATACTTCTACTATGTCATTGCCATCTACTATTACACCAGGCATGTTGTAGGACTCTGCTCTTTGGGCTATATCTTTTACTGCTGTGGATTTAGATACTGGATTTGACATTCCATAAAGGTTGTTTTCGCATATATACACAACTGGAAGTTTCCATAAACCCGCCATGTTTAGCGATTCGTGAAACACTCCTTCGTTTGCTGCCCCATCTCCAAAAAAGCAAATGGTGACTTTGTTGTCCTTTTTCAATTTTGATGCTAAAGCGGCTCCTGTTGCTATTGGTATTCCTCCCGCTACTATTCCATTGGCTCCTAAATTACCAGTAGAAACATCTACTATATGCATGGAGCCTCCTCTTCCTTTGCAGTAGCCTGTCTCTTTGCCTAATAGTTCTGCCATCATTTTTTTAAGGTCTGCTCCCTTTGCGATTGTATGTCCGTGTCCTCTATGAGTACTTGTTATATAGTCATCTGGGTTTAAAGCTGCACATGCTCCTACCGCCGTTGCTTCTTCTCCTACGTATAGATGGCATGTCCCCCATATCATATTTTTCTTGAAAAGTTCGTCTACTTTTAATTCAAATTGCCTTATTTCTACCATCTTTTGATACATCCATAGCAATTTTTCTTTTGATAGTTCCATAGGTTAAAACCTCCTTTTTCCCTTTTTGTGTTCCCTTCTTCAGGTGCTATGCATATGAATTATAAGACTTTGTCTCCCGTGTTGATGAATTAATGAAGCTTATTGAGAAATTGATAAATTTGTTACCCAAGTAAAGAATCTTGTAACTTACGCAATTGAACTACTATAGAATTATTATCTAATTCTACATCATCATAAGTTATTATTTCGTCTTTCTTTATGTTTCGCTTAACCTTTGTATTTTTATTAACTAATCCTATTGGTAAAGCATTTATAACTTTTGCACTTTCATATTTTTCTATTAAACCATAAATAGTATACATGCCTATACCATCTAAAAATTCTCCTTCTTTTAGATCTCTTTTAGCAACAGCAACTGTTTCTGAAAATGGTTTTCCTTTAGGAGCAATAGTATGCTCATGATAAATGTAAGCACGAACTGCAGAAATTGGAGTTTCTATGCTTGTAAGATGGTAAGGTCTATAAAGAAGATAATTAGGACCTTCTCCCATTTTTAAATATCGCAATTCTTCATTGATAGCTTCCAGAGAAGTCCTTACTATTACAAAAACCCCAGGAGCAACTCCATTTACATATTCAACCACTTTATAAGAATTTAAAACTCCTCCCTCTTTTGTCAACTTAAGTATATCAACTAAATTCTCCCATTTTCCATTTACACCATGCATACCTCTTACATCTGGTAAAAAACCAGTAGCATTAGACACACATGTCATTTCTACCATTGTTTTTGTGCCATCTACAAAAGATGTAAGCATTTTAGGATTTGCTTTTTCTTTTTGAGCACGTTCTATTTGCGAATCGGGAATTGCATGCCTATCAACAGGATTATTTTTTCCCTTTCCTATTACAAGAACTTCAAATCCTAGCCCATCTGCAAAATCATATAACTCTTTTACAGCACCAGGTTCATCGCCTGCTGAGACAGTATAAACTACTCCCGCACTATCAGCCATCTTTTTAAGAATGGGACCTATAGTTACATCAGTTTCAACATTAAGCATTACAATATGTTTTCGATTAAGAACAGCACTATAAGCTACTCTCGCACCTACTTCTGGAACACCAGTAGCTTCTATTACTACATCCACGCTAGGAGTAGAGGTAACAATTTCTGCATATTTTGTTACAACAAAATATCCATGTTCGATAAATCTTTGTGCTTCTTTTATATCGTCTGCTACTTTTATATCTTCTTCTTTAATTCCAGCTAATATATAAGCATTTATTGCATTTTCTAATATAATATCTGAAACTATACAAGCTTTTATACCCTTCATTAAAAACATTTGACTTACCATACCTCTACCCATTTGCCCTGCTCCAACAAGTCCAATGTTAATAAACTTTCCTTCTGATTCTAATTTTTCTAAGTGATAATTCAAATTTAACATATTAATTTCCATCCTTTCTATAAATTTTTAATATTGTACCTATTTTTATATTCGGTAAAACACCCTTTAATCGTATATCACCAGGTAGCAGAGAAGTAACATTTTCGAATTTTAGAGTACAATGTCCAAGCAGCTGAAGATTTTTATTAACTTCTGAACCTACTTCTTCAATTTCAAATAACTGCCCATCAATTACCAAGAAGTCTCCTCTTTCCACTTCTCCTTTTAGCTCTTCAATAGTATGCAAAAAAGAAATTTCCGCAAGTTCCGGTGGCGCATCTTCATTAAAAATTATAGCTAAACCTATTTGTGCTAACTCTTGAGCTTGTACTCCTATTTTTGTAATTTTGGTTTCGTATATTACCATTTGCTCCCTCCTCTGTGATTTGAACAATTGTTCTATTAAAGAAAGTTTGTTCAACTAAATTATACCCCTTCAATTTTTCTCTGTCAAATACAATTTCTAAAAATGAGAAATAATAGAGCAGAGTATTCTGCCCTATTATTTCTATTTTCTTTAATATAAACCAAAGCTAAACAAATAAGCAATTAATACCGCAATGGGACCTGTAAATAATCTTGATATTAGAATAGCACTTACACCAATAGAATTAGTTTCCGGTTTAGCTTCCCCTAAACTCAACCCTACAGGTATAAAGTCACATCCAACTTGTGGATCTATTGCAAATAGAGCCGGTAAAGCAAACTGTGGAGGAATTGTACCTTTTCCAATTTCTACTCCTAATAACACCCCAATTACTTGAGCAATTACAGCACCTGGCCCTAACAAAGGTGAAAGTAATGGGAAACCTGCAATTATAGAAATAATCAATAATCCCACTATATTGTTAGCAAGAGGAGCTATTAAATTTGCTAATGCTTTTCCTATTCCAGTAGCATTTATTATTCCAATTATAGTAGCAACAAAAGCCATAAAAGGTATTATATTTCTTAACAATTGATCAATTGTTTTTCTTCCAGCTTGATACAAAGTACCTACAACTCCGCCCATTGCTCTTCCAAATCGCTCAAGTATATTCCCTTTTGGCAAACCATTGTGTTTTATTTCTGGTTTTGGAGTAAAAGTCTCTTTTTTGGATTCATCTGAGATAATCTGAATATTCGAAATATTATTCTCGCTTTCATCTGCTAAAGAAATATCATTTTCTCGGACTCCAGAAACATAAATATCTTCTACAATATAGTCGGCAAGAGGTCCAGTAGGTCCAACGGGAGTTAAATTTATTGTGGGAATTCTTTTCTTAGGATATACACCTGCTCTTGCAGTACCACCACAGTCAATTACTACACAACATATTTCATCTTCTGGTACCGGATTTCTAAAGCCATCTATTGCTACACCTCCCGTAAGTTCAGCAATTCGTTGCGCAATAGGATGAATGCCTCCTCCTGTAATAGAAGCTATTTTATTTTTCTTTTCAGTAGGTTTAATTATTAAAGGTCCTCCCCACCCATTGCTGCCTTTTTTAATAATAACCGCTCTATACATACTTCACACCCCCTTATAATTCAATACCTTGTTGTTTTGCCAATCGTAGTGTTAATTTTTCTGTAACAATACCGCGTATGAAAATAACGATTACACCAACTAAAAAATATCTTATTGCTAATCCTCCTATAGGTAATCCCAATTTTTCAACACCATGTGCTATTCCTAGGTATACAAACAGTTCTGCTGGATTAGCATGTGGAAACAAGCCTGTAATAGGATGTACAAATGAAACAGCAGCGTCATAAAATGCAGGTTTATATTTTTCAGGTAAAAATCTACCAAAAGTATACGCCATAGGATTAGTTAAGAAAAAGACTGCTACTATTGGCATCACAGTATATCTTAGAATTGCATACTTACCCAACGACATTCCCCAGCTATTAACTCTTTCTTCACCAATAAACATTATTAAAGCATTGACCGCTGTCATTAAAGTAACAAGAGTAGGTATTATACCTGTCAGCAGTCCAACAAATGTTTTCCCTCCTTCTTGAAACACACCTATAAAAGCTTGTGCAAAATCAGCAAGATAACTCATCTTTCAACACTCCTTTTTACACTTAGTTAATTTTTATAATAATATTATTTTTCTGGTTTTTTGTAATCTTTATCCCTCCTTTCTAACATTATTTTTGTGTCAATAATTAAAATAATTGTTTACAAATAATTTTTAACAAAGCACCATTTAAACTTAATCCTTTTCATTGAGAATTGAAATATTTGCAATAGCTTTTTCATATGCTTGTTTAATAGGGTTACTCAACAACATTTTATTAGTTTCATCCAAAAGATTTTTGTTAATTAATTCCTCAAGTCTTCTAAACCGAGCTAATACTGTTATTCCATTTAAAACCATACAATCTATTATTTTATAGTTACTATCAACAGCCATTATTAGAATCGCTCCACTGGAAAAATATCCTTTCTTAGTACCAACGACCAGTTTCCCTTTAGTGGCTAATTTATTACTAACTTCATGATAATTTTTTATTTGAAAATAAGTAAATATACTCTGAATAATCCACAATATCCCTATTACCAAAAGAATATTCTTGAAATCCATATCAACCAACCTCTTTATTGAACATTTGATATTTTAAATTTCATTTGTTCAGTTTATTTCATTATATCAAACGAGCTCTAAAATTGTCAATACATTTTAAATATTTCTTTAAATTGTTTTTTATTTAACAATTAGATTTTAAACATTTGCTAATTATTATTTTTCGAGTTGCAACTTTTTTTATAATCTTCAATCAAAAATAGATATAAAAATAGTCCCAATACACACCTTTTTTTGTGTATTGGGACTATTTTACGTATACCTTATTCCTCTACAAAATATTTTCCTTCACGGATATCGAAGATTATCTTTATAATTTTATCTGTCAATAATTCGAAAATTTTTTCACCCTTTTCTTTTGTTGCAAGAGTAGCATCTCCAGACATGGCATTTTCATAAAGTACTTTTCCTCTGTCTTTAAAGTAAACCCTATAAAGAGGCTTTTTTAAATTTTTTGTCGCTTTATCCATTTGAACAAGTCTTTCATCGTAATATAAAATGGCAGATGTTTCATCTTCTCCTGCATGGCCTTGACCTTGTGTGATAGTAAGTATTTCCTTTGTAAAGTCCAGCCACCAATTTATTGTTAAAACTACCATTCCAAGCTGGACTAGCTTTTCACTGGCAAGATTGAGAGCATTTATGTTTCCCCCATGTCCGTTTAAAAAAATAAGTTTTTTAAGTCCATTTTCATATAAGCTTTTACCCACTGCATACACGTACTCCGCTAATACTTCTGAAGGCACATGAATTGTGCCAGGGTAGACAGATAAGTCGTAACTTTGCCCATATGGTATTTCAGGTGCAATCCACACATAATCGCCAATTTTTCTTTCAATCATCTCACAAAAAAGTCTAGGCGAAAAAATATCAGTTCCCAAAGGAAGGTGATGTCCATGAGCCTCAACAGAGCCTACAGGAATTATAACTATATCTGATTTTTGCAAGTTTTTTTGAAAGTCATCAGAAGCATAGTTTATTAAATACATGTAACTCCTCTCCCTATTTTGATTATTACAAATTAAGGGTATCATAATTCAAATCAAATTTAAATATACCTACATCATTCTCATCATAATATTTTTCCTCCTTTCTTCCTTTCAAAAATAATTATACACCGCCATTATGAAAAACTTATGAACCAGTTTTTATAGGAGAATTTTAACAGTAAACTTACTCCCTTTATTTATCTCGCTTTCAACGTTCATTTTGCCTCCATGGGCTAGTACTATGGCTTTTGCAATCGAAAGCCCTATTCCACTTCCACCTGTTTCACGATTTCTTGATTTTTCTCCTCTGTAAAACCTTTCAAAAATAAAAGGAATATCATCTTTTGATATGCCCATTCCATTATCTTCTACAATAAATACTGCATAATCGCCATCTTTATAAAAGTCTATTTTTATTTTGCACCTACAGGAGTATATTTATTTGATTTCTCCCTTGGCTAAGCGTATATCAAGTATTTTCTTTGCTTCATCCACTTTGTTTGCATTTAAATTATTAATCATTCTTTGCAGGTCACCTGTTTTGTACAAATAAAAGCCAATTGCCAAGATTAATATAAAACCCATACTTTTCAACTCCTTTCTATTTATCGAAAAATTGTTAACTTGCTTTCAACTTTATTTTAAAACTTACTTTTGAAAAAAATATGAAGAGAAAATAAATACAGTTTAATTAAAATAATTTCCAAAAGTAGGCGATTAGATTTTTGCGAACTGTGATGTATAATATATTAAAAGAAGTTTATCAAACTATTTTCATAAGCCAAGTTAAGGTACGCTCGCGGTGAAATTACTTCAGACGAGTATACAGGAATAGTTAAAATGTTAAAAAAATAAGCTAAATAATTTGGCATTATTGCTGTTTACATTGCTCCTATTGACATTTTATGATAAATTTTTTACAATATATTGAGTAGAGGGGAGTAGTTCGCATAGCTTATATGTGGTAAAGTCAACATATCGGGAAACCCTGGCTTTACCTTAAAGAACGAGACCTTTACATAATATGTTTTACATATTATGTAAAGGTCTTAATTTATTTATAGAGGAAATATAATAGTTGGGGAGGCAATAAAATGGAGGCACTTGTCACATCATTTATCCTTATCTTTACTTCTGAGATGGGAGATAAGTCACAGCTCATGTCAATGGCCTTTGCTACTCTTTTTAAAGTAAGGACTGTTCTTATAAGTATATTTATCGCAGCCTTGATAAACAATGGTATTGCTGTGATATTTGGTTCGTATATCACCGAATACATTCCCATTTTTTATATAAAATTTTCAGCTGCTTTATTATTTTTGTTTTTTGGAATTTCAACTTTAATAGAGGAAGAAACAAAACAGGAAAAAATAAAAAATTCAAAATACAGTCCTGTTGCAACTATTATAAGTACATATGTACTATCAGAATTTGGAGACAAAACGCAATTGGCTGCTATAGCTTTGACTGCATCATACAACAGTCCTCTGTACATATTAATAGGTACTATGCTTGGGATATTTTTAGCAGATATATTAGGAATAATTGTAGGTATCTATTTCAATAAAAAAATTCCCTCTCAATACTTAAAATATCTATCTTCTTTCATATTCATCGCCTTTGGCCTTTCTACTTTGTATAAATTGTTTTTCTAAGCCAAAAACGGGTACTTAAATTGTACCCGTTTTTGGCCCTCTCATCGGAAGTTTTACCTGCCGTAACAGAAAACCATATTGCCTATTCTTGCCGCTATAGGAAGTGACCACAACCACGCATTAGTAGAACTTTGGTCAAAATAATACAATGCTCCGTTTGTTGGGTCAACACCACTTAACGCATCTCTTGCTGCACTTATAGCGTCAGCTGAGGCAGGTCTATTTATCCACCCATTTAACACAGGAGTAAATTGGTAATTTCCGTATGCATCGACTTGATATATCACGTCTTTTATAGTATTAGGGAAAATACCACTTTTAACTCTGTTTATTACTACGGCCGCAACTGCTACTTTAGCCTGGTATGGTTCTCCATCTGCTTCCGCGGTAACAAGTCGCGCAAGGAGGTCAAATTCCTCTTTTGTGTAGGGTATTACACCCCTTTCAATAGAACCTCTGCTGACATCCTGATATGTCCTATTAGAAGAAGTATCACGAGGTATAATAAAGACTTGTCCAGGATATATTATGTCGCTTTTGTATCCGTTTGCAGATTTGAGCATATCAACAGTAATGCCGTATTTTAAAGCAATTAAGTACAAGCTGTCACCTTTTTGGACAACATATGTGTTATCACTACCCGGCACTTGTAAAACTTGCCCTGGATATATTATTGTACTTTGAAGGCCGTTTAAAGACATCAGCTTAGTATAGGTAGTTCCGTATTTTTGACTTATACCCCATAAGGTATCGCCGGGTTTAACTGTGTAAGTTGCGGCAAATACTGATTGGGAAATAAACAATCCGGCTATAATTGATACGATGAGAGGTTTGACCTTGATGCGAATATTAAACATGTTGTTCCCCCTTTTGCCTCCGAGGTTAGTTGACGGGTTCGGGTTAGGGACACCCTACCACAAAAGTGGATTCACCCCAATTTAGTTCCCCCGTACCCCTTATCGGGGATTCGGCATATTTTTAACTAAATTATAGCCGGATATTTAACTTGTGTCCATATTAAACTGGTGGAAAGATAGGTAATGTTATGGTAAATTCACTGCCTTTCCCTAATTCACTTTTTACAATAACACTTCCTCTGTGTTCTTCGATAATCCATTTAGCAATAGCTAATCCCAACCCTGCACCACCTGTCTCTTTAGCTCTCGCTTTATCTACCCTGTAAAACCTATCAAAAATATGTGGAATATCTTCTTGTGGTATGCCTATGCCATCATCTTTAATTTTTATATAGGCTTTTGAATTATCTTTCCCCATTTCAATTTCTATATTGCCATCTGAAGAAGTGTATTTTGCTGCATTGTCTAAAAATATCCTTATAAGCTCTTTAATGAGTTTTTTGTCAGCCGTTATATTTATATCATTTTGCCCTTTCACAACTATATTTTTGTTTTCATTTAACATTTTTATTTCCTCTGCAACTTCTTTTATTACATCCTTTAAATTAAACTCTTCCTTATTTAACTTTATCGATTTATTGTCTCCTTTTGCCAACAGAAGGAGTCTTTCGATGAGATGTTCCATGTCTAACGTCTCTTTTTTAATCGCCTCTATGGCCTCTTGCAATACAGCCTTGTCATCTTTTCCCCATCTATCCAACATGTCAATATACCCTTTTATTACAGAAATTGGGGTTCTAAGTTCGTGAGAAGCATCTGAGACAAACATGTTCTGCCTTTTAAAAGAATCTTCCAACCTATCCAGCATGTCATTAAAGGTTTTTGCTAATCTTGTAAGTTCATCGTCTTCTCCATATATTTTAAGTCTTTTATTTAACCCATAGGCATCTATCTCTCTTACTTCTTTTGTCATATAATCCACAGGTCTTAAAGCCTTCTTCGTAACGAAATATCCTGCAATAAAGGACACAAAAATTCCTGCCGCATCCGCAAAAAACATCAAAATAAAAAGTAGTTTCAAAAACAAATATTCATTTTCCATGTCCTTTATCACTTGGATGTAGAAGACTTTATCGTCGCTTTTAAAAATGGTATTGATGTAAGTCAAATCCTTATCATATTTGTCAATTTTAATAGGAATATCTATATTTACATCGTGAGGAATATTAATTTTTTCTAATCTTTTAGAAGAATAAATGACATTCCCTTTTTCATCAAATATTTTTGTATAAATATTTTCATGTGGTATGCTTGAAAAAATCAAATCTTTTTCAGATAATTTGACGTCTCCTTTTATTTCCCCCAGTTTACTTTTTATAGCCTCTGCCTGGCTTGTTACTTGGTCCATTGCTTGGTATATTAAATAATATTTTAAGCCGTAAAGCACAGAAGCATTAAGCACAACCAGTATTACTGAAAAAACTACAGAATAAAGAAGAGCTATCCTTAAAGTTATACGGCGGGGCCACAACTTAATCTTCATCTTTATCCTCCTTCAAAGTGTACCCCACTCCTCTTATGGTGTGGATTAACTTCAGGTCAAAAGGGTCGTCAATTTTGCTCCTCAAATACCTTATATATACATCCACTATGTTAGTATCTCCATAATAATCATAGCCCCACACGCACTCAAGGATTTTTTCCCTTGTCAAAGCTATATTCGCATTTTTAATTAAAAACTCTAAAAGGTCAAATTCTTTCTTTGTAAGTTCAATTTTTATACCCGCTCTTCTTACTTCATGAGTTGTCAAATCCATAGTGATGTCGCTATATCTTAACACATCTTTTTTAAGATGCGGCTTTTTCTTTCTCAAAGCAGCCCTCACTCTTGCAAAAAGCTCTTCTATAGAAAAGGGTTTTGTCACATAGTCATCAGCTCCAATGTCAAGTCCTTCCACTTTGTCTTTTACTTCGTACTTGGCAGTAAGCATTATAACAGGTATGTCAGAATGTTCTCTTATTTTTTTTAAAACTTCAAATCCATCAATTCCCGGAAGCATTATGTCCAAAAGCACAAGGTCATAATCTCCTTCTAATGCCTCCTTTAAGCCAGAAGGTCCATCGTAAGTCACAGTGACAGTATATCCTTCATGTTCAAACTCCAATTGTAAAAAACGGGCTATGTGCTTTTCATCCTCTATGATAAGTATCTTTTCTTTCATCATTCATCACCAATGATATTATAGCATATCAAAGGTTTTATAAAAATCTGGATATGAAATATTTACACATTCAGCATTTTTTATCTTAGTTTCTCCTTCTGCTATAAGTCCAGCAACCCATAAAGACATGGCAATCCTGTGGTCGTTGTAACTTTCCACTGTATTTCCTCTTAAAAAACCCGTCCCTTCTATAATCATCCCATCTTCTGTTTCAAAAATTTTTGCTCCCATTTTCTTTAATTCTGAAGTGATTGTATTTATTCTATTGCTTTCTTTTACTTTTAACTCCTCGGCATCTTTTATCACTGTTTTCCCTTCTGCGAAGACTGCTGCAACTGCTATTACTGGAATTTCATCAATAAGCCTTGGAATAAGACTTCCTCCAATTTCAATTCCTTTTAGCCTTGAAGTCTTAACTGTTATATCCGCTACTTTTTCATTGTTTATAGTTCTTTCATTTGTTAAGACAATGTCTCCTCCCATCTCTTTTATCACATCGATAATACCAGTTCTTGTAAGATTTACATTTACATTTTTTATAGTAACCTCCGAATTTGGGACGAGAGTTGCAGCAACAATAAAATATGCTGCTGACGATATATCCCCTGGTACAATAACTCTCTGCCCATGTAATTTGTAACCAGGGTAACAAGTTATTTTTGTGCCATTTACATCCACTTTAGCACCAAAAGAACTAAACATGAGTTCCGTGTGATTCCTTGAAGGGTAGGGCTCTTCAATAGTCGTTTTATCATCAGCGTAAAGGCTTGCCAGCATTATGCTGGACTTAACCTGTGCACTGGCAATTGGCATTTTGTAATATATGCCTTTAAGTTTGTTTCCAAAAACCGTAAGAGGTACAAAATTTCCTTCTTTCGCGACTATTTCCGCTCCCATCATACTAAGAGGAGTTATCACTCTTCCCATAGGGCGTCTCTTTATAGAATCATCACCTGTAAGCGTTGTCTCAAACTTTTGACCAGCGAGAATACCCATCAAAAGCCGAATGGTAGTACCCGAATTTCCTACATCAAGGATTTTTTCGCTTTTATTTAAATAAAGCCCTTTTCCATGAACTTTAACATTTGTCTCTTTTAATTCAATGTCAACTCCCAAATTCTTCATACAATTAATAGTAGATATACAATCTTCTCCTAAAAGAAAATTTTCAATTTCTGTAATCCCTTCTGCAATTGACCCAATCATTACAGCCCTATGGGATATTGACTTGTCTCCAGGGACTGAGATAATACCTTTTAAAAATCTTTTCTTTTTAACTTCAATATCCATAACAACACCTCAAGTTATAGTGTTTCGATATTTTCTTGCATCTTCAAGAAACTTTTGTATGGTGTCAATATCGTCATTTTCTAAGTAACAAATAAAGTCACTTAGGACTTCCCTGTAATTTTTTAGTAACTCCAAAATAACTTTTTTGTTTGTACAAATTATGTCTTTCCATATTTCAGTCTGAGACAAGGCAATTCGCGTAGTATCTTTAAACCCACCAGCTGCGTATTTAAATGCTTCACTGCATTTATCATGAGCAAAATTCGTAAGGGTAGCAGAAAGAATATGAGGTACATGACTTATTATTCCGACAATGGCATCGTGTTTATTATAATCCATTATTACCGGTTTTGCACCTATTTTTATTATTACTTCATTTATAAATAAACCTAAAACATCTTCTTTTACATTATCAAAAGGAATCAATAAATAATTAGAGTTAACAAATAAATCTGCCTCAGCGTTATCATAACCTGCCTTCTCTGTGCCAGCCATAGGATGGCCCCCGATGAAAAAAATTTCATCGGGCAAAAATTTTTGCACTTCTTCCATTATAACTTTTTTTGTACTTCCAACATCAGTTACAATGCAACCTTTCTTTAAATAAGGAAGTATATTTTTAGTCTTTTCAACAATTTTTCCAACAGGCGTGCATATAAAAACCACATCAGCATCTACTTGAAAATCAAGGTGTGTCACACCATAAGAAATTACTCCCTCTTCTAATGCTTTTTGTAAACTATCTCTATTTATATCAACACCAATAATGTCTATATCTGTGTATTTTTTTAATGCTTTTGCCATTGATCCCCCTATAAGACCCAATCCTACGATAACCGCATTTTTTATCATACAAAATCACGCCCTACTGCTTTAGCGATAACCTTTATGTCATCACACAAAGTCTCAAAATTTTCAGGAGTAAGGGATTGAGCCCCATCGGATAATGCATTTTTAGGGTCTGGATGTACCTCAATAATGAGGCCATCGGCTCCTGCTGCTATAGCGGCTTTAGCCATAGGAGCTACAAGGTGCCATTTCCCAGTCCCGTGACTGGGATCAACAACTATAGGCAAATGGCTCAACTTTTTTATGGCTGGGACTGCACTTAAATCCAAAGTATTTCGCGTATAAGTTTCAAACGTCCTTATCCCTCTTTCACAAAGGATGACGTCTTTATTACCCTCGCTTAGGATATACTCCGCAGCACTTAACCACTCTTCTAATGTTGCCGCAAGTCCTCTCTTTAATAAAACAGGCTTGTTGATTCTACCTACTGCTTTAAGTAATGGAAAATTTTGCATATTTCTTGTACCTATTTGTATAACATCAGCGTATTCCGCCACTAGTTCAACTGAATGGACATCCATAACTTCTGTAACAATCTTAAGTCCAGTAAGTTCTTTGGCTTCTTTTAGCATCTTTAAGCCTTCTTCTTCAAGGCCTTGGAAGGAGTAAGGTGATGTTCTCGGTTTAAATGCCCCTCCTCTTAAAAATTGAGCTCCCGCTTTTTTAACAGCCATAGCACTTTCAAAGAGTTGTTCTCTGCTTTCTACCGCGCAAGGGCCCGCCATTATAACTATGTTGCTTCCACCAATTTCGGTGTCTTCTACTTTTACCACAGTTGGCTCTGGTTTAAATATCTTACTAGCAAGTTTGTAAGGCTCCACAATAGGAATGACTTTTTCTACTCCCTCCATCATTTCTACAGCCTTACCTTCTAATTTTTTCTTATCACCTATAACACCTATGACTATTTTTTCTTCACCTTTTGAAATGTGGTAACCTAAACCAAGAGATGTTAAAAGATTTGTAATATCAGAGATTTGCTTATCAGTGGCATCAATATTCATAACAATTACCATTTTCAATTCCTCCATTCTACCGTTCTACTTAAATTTAGGATATGAACCTAATACTTTTAAAAAATCCGTTCTACCTTTTAACTCCTCTAAGGCATCCTTTACTATCTCATCTTCTCTATGCCCCTCAATGTCCACCCAAAAAACATATTCCCCAAGTTTTTTCCTTGAAGGTCGAGATTCTATTTTTGTCATATTGATTTTTTTGTTGGCCAAAACCCCTAAAGCGTTATATAAACTGCCTGGAACATTGGGGACAGAAAAAACTATTGATGTCTTGTCTTTCCCTGTGACAACCCCGTCCTTTTGAGAAAGGACCAAAAACCTTGTATAATTTTCTTTTACATCTTGTATGTCCCTATCAATTATTCTCATGCCGTAAATAACAGCTGCTCTTTCCGGACCTATCGCCACTACTCCAGGTTTAGATTTGACACCTAAGACTGCTTGAGCAGTACTGTCTGTAGCTTTTATTTCCGCATTGGGAAATTTTTTAGATATATATTCCCTGCACTGAGCAATTGCCTGCTGATGAGAAAGTATACAATGTACATCTTTAAATTCAACTGGAGCATCCGAAATCAAGCAATGGGAAATAGGTATTATCACCTCTCCTTTTATCATTATCCCATTTGCGTCGTTTATCAGCATATCTACGGCAATATTTACAGAACCTTCAATAGAGTTTTCAATAGGAATTACTGCCTCTTCGCATAAGCTATTGCTTATACAATTTATGACTTCCGGAATGGTGTTAAACTCTACAACTTCACAATTTTCAACACCTTGTGTGTATTTTATAACAGCTTCTTCAGAAAATGTTCCTTTAGGCCCTAAATAACCAATTTTCATCCAACACCCCCTTGCAATTTATAATATTGGTGATATTTTAATACTTTGCATAAGTAAAGTCAAGTAAATTTTTCATAAAGTCTAAAAAAGATAAAGAAAAAAGCGGTTACCCGCTTATTTTAAAACTTTTAAAATTTCTTCCTCTTTAACAGTCATAACTTCAACTTTTCCTAAACCACGAGGAAGAACAAAATTTATTTTCGCTTCTCTACTCTTTTTATCAAGTTTTATAGCCTCTACGATGTCTTCTTTGTGCAAATCCTCATAATCTGTAGGTAATCCTGTTCTTTGTATTAAAGAAAAAATTCTTTCAAAATATTTTTCATCAATATACCCTAAATTTAATGCAAGTTTACAAGCGTATACCATACCTATCGCAACAGCTTCACCGTGAATATACTTCTCATAGCCGGTTAAAGCTTCAATGGCATGTCCTATTGTGTGGCCAAAATTCAATATTGAACGCAGGTTTTCTTCTTTTTCATCAAGAGATACGATTTTCCCTTTTATTTCGCAAGATTTTTTGATTATATGCCTTAATTTATCTTCTTTTAAATCTAAAATTTCATAAATGTTGCTTTCAATATACTCAAATAAACTAAAATCCCATATAATACCATACTTGATTATTTCAGCTAACCCACCAAGTATTTCTCTTTTATTTAACGTATTTAAAACGGCAGTGTCTATGTATACCATTTTAGGTTGATAAAAAGCTCCTATTATGTTTTTGCCTTTTTTTAGATTAACTGCTACTTTGCCCCCTACACTGCTATCAACCTGCGCCAACAAAGTCGTAGGAATTTGCACAAAGTCTATTCCCCTCATGTAAGTTGCTGCCACAAAACCCGCTATGTCTCCTACAACGCCTCCTCCAAGAGCTATAACTGAACTGTCTCTTAAAAGTCCATAGTCATAAGCTTTCTCAAGAAGCCTTTGTGTCATTTCCATTGTTTTACTTGTTTCCCCTGCAGGAATAACTTCATATGACACATCAAAACGACTTTTTTTAAGACTTTCATTGAGTTTTTCAAAATACAAAGGATAAACATTAGAATCAGTTATTATAAATGTTTTACTACTTCTTACATGTTTCTTTACTATTTCTCCTAATTTATCAAAAGAATCATAGCCAAAATATATAGGATAAGACCTTTCTTTCAAATCAACTGTTATAAAATCCAAAGTTCACACCTCGCACTTTTTTATTTTCAGACAAAGGGGACGGTTCCTTTTATCTGAATTTTAAGTTGAAATCGGACGGAGGGAACCGTCCCCGGCGTTTGAACTTTATAGCATTTTTCCAAACTCATCAAGCAATTTTTCAAAAACGTCCAAAGCTTCGTTTACTGGTTTTGGAGTAGTTAAATCCACTCCTGCCTTCTTTAAAAGGTTTAAAGGATAATCAGAGCTCCCGCTCTTTAAAAACTCCTTATATCTTTCTACAGCTTTTTCCCCATCATTTAGTATCATCTGAGAAATAGCTATTGCCGCAGAAAATCCAGTAGCATATTTATAGACATAGAAATTTCTATAAAAATGTGGGATTCTCGCCCACTCATAGCTTATTCCTTCATCTACCACTATGTCATCTCCATAATAGAGCTTATTTAATTCATAATATTTTTTGTTTAACACTTCCGCTGTAAGAGGTTCTCCTCTTTCTGCCATTTCGTGTATGAGTTTTTCAAACTCAGCAAACATAACTTGCCTATAGACTGTTCCTCTAAATTCCTCAAAGAAGTGGTTCAAAAGATAAAGTTTTTCTTTTTCATCTTTAGAATTTTTCAAAAGATAATTCATAAGTATAGCTTCATTGCAAGTAGAAGCTACTTCTGCCACAAAAATCTTATAACCTGCATATACATATGGTTGTGTCGCATTTGAGTAATAGGTATGCAAAGAATGTCCCATTTCATGGGCAATTGTAAATACATCATTTAATTTGCCCTGATAGTTTAGAAGTACATAAGGGTGAGTGCCATAAGTTCCCCATGAATAAGCTCCAGAAGTTTTTCCTCGATTTTCATATACGTCCACCCAACGAGAATTAAATCCTTTCCTTAGTAAATTTATGTATTCATCTCCTAACGGTTGTAGTCCTTCTAGCACGAGGTTAATTGCTTCTTCATATGTAAATTTCTTATCATATTCCTGTATCAAGGGCACATATAAGTCATACATGTGAAGCTCATCTAAACCTAAAAGCTTCTTTTTAAGCCTCACATATCTATGTAATACATCAAGTCTACTATGTACTGTCTCTATAAGATTGTTGTAAACTTCTACACTTACATTATCTTCAAATAGTGAGGCTTCCAATGAAGAATTATATTTCCGTGTTTTAGCGTAGAAAATGTCTTTCTTTACATTCCCCGCCATTGTAGAAGCAAAAGTATTTATAAATTTCTTGTATGTGTCGTATAAAGCATCAAAAGCAGTTTTTCTAACGTTTCTATCTTTACTCTGCATGAAGCGTACAAAATTGCCATGAGTTAATTCTACTTCTTTGCCTTCTTCATCTTTAATAGTGGGGAATCTCATGTCAGCATTATTCAACATAGTATATATATTTGAAACAGATTCTGCCAGTGTTTCTGCTTCTGCTAATATTTTTTCTTCTTCCGATGAAAGTACATGAGGTTTAAATCTAATTAAATCTTCAAGATATTGCTTATAAATCTTTAATTCTTCTAATTCTTCTATCATTTTCATTAATTTTTGTGTATCAATGGATAAAATCTCTGGAGCTATAAAAGCAGTAGCACTCATAACTTCAATATTGAGTCTCATGGCCTTGTCAGTCAAAGCTTGATATTTGGGATTAGTATTATCTTCGTCTCTTCTCATACGGGCATAGGCAAAAATTTTGCTGGCTGTCATCCCAATTTGGTCATTAAGTTTTAGTACCTCTAATAAATTTTTTGAAGTATTAATTTTGCCTTTAAACTTTACAATCTCTTTTAAAAGCTCTTTTGTCTTGTTATAGTCTTCTTCCCACAAATTCTCATTTCCATATATATCCTCAAGTCGCCATTTATACTTATCTTCAATTTCGCTTCTATCTTTTAAAGCCTCCACTTTAATCCCCCCGTTCAACTTTTTCAAATATCTCTTTCTTAAGCCTTATCCCTGTAGGAGTCTTTGCAAGCCCTCCTTCTGCAGTTTCTCTAAGAGCACAGGGAATGGATCTACCTATCTTGTACATAGTTTCTACCACTTCGTCAAAAGGTATAACGCTGTCCATTCCTGCTATTGCAAAATCAGCGCATATCATAGCATTAAGCGCCCCAAGAGCATTTCTCTTTTCACAAGGGATTTCTACCAACCCCGCAACTGGGTCGCATACAAGCCCTAGCAAATTCATTATAGCAAAAGAAGCTGCCGTCAAACACTGTTCTGGTGTTCCCCCTATAAGTTCTACTAAAGCTGCTGCAGCCATCGCTGAAGCAGAACCTACTTCTGCTTGACATCCCCCTTCTGCTCCAGATAAAGTAGCATTTTTAGCTATTATAATACCTATGCCGGAAGCAGTGAAAAGAGCTCTTGTCATATCATCATCACTTTTGCCAAATTTTCTCGCTACCGTAATAAGAGCTCCCGGAATAACTCCACTGGAACCTGCAGTAGGAGCAGCAACAATTTTACCCATAGAAGCATTTACTTCTGTCACTGCAAGAGCAGAAGCAGCAGCTTTTGCCATTGTCTCACAAGAAAGAGTATTGCCAATGATTATTCTTTCATATAGTTTTTTTGCATCTCCACCTGATAAACCACTTACTGATTTTAAATCTTCATTTAACCCTTTATTAATAGATTCCTTCATTACCATCAGATTATTCTTCATCTTTTGAAAAATTACATCTAACTCTTCTCCAGTTTTCTCTTGTTCTCCCAACATTACAACTTGAGATATAGATAAATTAAATTTTTTTGTAAGTTCCAATAATTCATAACCATAATTATATTGATACATTTTGCCCCTCCATTACATAGGATTTATTATTATGGCAGTTAAAATTCCATCAATGTTTTTTATGGTTTCTTTTGCAGCATCAGGTATTTTTTGGTCTGATTCTATGACCATAATAGCTTTGTCCCCTTTTGAATGCCTGTACACTCTCATAAAAGCAATATTTATTTTGTAATCTGCAAAAATTTTAGTGACATTTGCCACTATCCCTGGTCTATCTATGTGATTTGTAATCAACGTTTCATATTCACCAGTAAACTCTACCTCTATGCCATTTATTTCTTTTAAAAGTACATTTCCTCCACCAATAGAACATCCTAAAATGCTGTTTTTCTGTCCACTTTTACCTGTTATTATCATTCTTACAGTATTGGGATGCGGTAATTCTTCATCACTTTCAGTAAATTTAAACTTTATCCCTTGCTGTCTTGCTATTTCAAAAGAATGAGGCAGTTTCTCATCATCTGGGTCAAAACCTAATATCCCTGCCACAAGAGCCTTATCCGTACCATGTCCCCTATATGTACGGGCAAAAGATTCATACAATACAAATTCCACTTCTGATATATCCTCTTCCACAATTTCTCGAGCAATTTTCGCAAGCCTTGCGGCCCCTGCTGTATGAGAACTGCTGGGTCCAATCATCACAGGCCCCATAATATCAAATACACTGTATTCTCTCATACAAAATCCCCTTACGTAAAAGTTTTCTTAACTATATTGTACATTTAGCCCTATAAAAATGCAATAGAACAACAAGCCAGTAAATCTGACTTATTGTTTTTTTATTTTCAATTTTTTTATATTTAAGGGTTTTAGCTTATTATGCTTGATTAGCACCTCTTTAAAAGCTACGTCAATAGTCGTACCTTTTTGATACTCTAAATATACTTCTTCAAAAAATTCTTTGCCGAATTTTTCAAATAAAAGCTCTATGTATTCATCTGTATTTTCTTCATCATATGAGATTTTTCCAAAAACAAAATTTTTGCCTTTAGACCATTTTAACTTCATGATTTTTTACTCTTCCTTTATCAAAACAGCTCTTGTAGGGGAGGCTTCGGCACCTCTAATTTTTAAAGGCGCAGCATATAAGAAATATTCTCCTTCTTCTACATCTTTTAACCGTACTCCCTCAAGAATAACTATACCTGCTCCTAAAAGAATCTTGTGAGTTTCATGCTCTGGCTGATTTCTCTCAATTCCTAATGCATCAATACCTACACCAATTACACCTTTTTCTTTTAAAAACTGGGCACCGCTTTTATCTAAATAGACAAATTCAAAATCGAAATCCTCTCTAAAAGAATTTCTTGTTTTAAATATTATAAAATCTCCTTTTTGAATGTCTTTACTTGAAAGGTCTTCCGATGTTATTTTATCAGATATATTTGTAAAGTCAAATACTTTACATTTAGTTATAACCTTATTGAGGTCTATATTTTCTACTGTATCTCCTCCCCTAATCATGTGTAGAGGAGCATCAATATGCGCTCCTGTATGCATGTCCATGCTAATACGGGACTCCCTCACATCGCCACTATCAACAGTAATAGTACGTTTAGGCCTTTTTCCTTCTTTATTTTTGTAAACAGTCATATTTTCGTGAATTTCCATTGAAATATCGTATATTTTCATTTAATTTACCCCCTTCTTTTATACATTCCACCACATTCTATTGTCCCTTAGTAACAGCTCATTTGCTTCTTTAGGTCCCCAGGTCCCTGGCTGATAATTAGGAAAGTCAGGCGTTTTATTTTTCCATGCTTCAGCAATAGCATCTACAAACTTCCAAGAATATTCTACCTCATCCCACCGCGTAAATAAAGTAGAATCTCCTCTCATGACATCGTAAAGAAGTCTTTCATACGCTTCTGGAGAATTATTTGAAATCTGGCAATTTTGACAAAAATCCATATCTACAGGTTGTATGGTGATATCTCCTGCCCCAGGGACTTTTGCATTAAATTGGAGCTTTACACCTTCCTCAGGTTGAATTTTTATAACTAATAAATTTGGCAATAAATTTTTATATTCTTTAAAATACAAGATTCCTGGCAACGGTTTGAACTGTATTACAATTTGTGTAGACTTTTCCGGCATTCTTTTGCCTGTGCGGATGTAGAAAGGTACTCCTGCCCAGCGAAAATTTTCTACATGCACTTTCAAAGCTACAAATGTTTCTGTATTAGAAGTTGGGGAAACTTTATCTTCTTGTCTATATCCTGCATACTGACCTCTTACAACATTTTTCTCCACAGCCTCTGGATTAAGTATCTCCAAAGACTTTAGAACTTTTACCTTTTCATCTCTTATAGATTCTGTATCGAGATTTACAGGCGGTTCCATTGCCGTTAAAGTTAAAAGTTGAAGCATGTGATTTTGTACCATATCCCGTAACGCCCCGGCTTTTTCATAATACCCACCGCGATTTTCTATTCCAACCATTTCATTTGAAGAAATCTGAACATTATCAATATACCTTCTGTTCCACACAGGTTCAAAAAATACATTAGCAAATCTAATTACCATTATGTTCTGAAGCATCTCTTTTCCCAGATAATGGTCTATCCTGTAGGTATTCCTTTCTGTGAAAACATCAGTTATCATTTTATTTAATTTCCGTGCCGATTCCAAATCTTCTCCAAAAGGTTTTTCTATGACCACCCTTTGCCAGGAAGTCTCATTATTTACCATACCATGCCTATAGAGTTTTTCAACAATTATACCGAAATATTCTGGAGCTACTGCAAGATAGTATACCCTATTGCCCTTTGTATTGTATTTTTCATCAAGTTCTTTTAAAAAAGAACTTAATTCCATATAGCCATTATCATATACAAAGTCAAATCTCTTATAATATATCCTTTCACTTAAATCTTGCCAAACTTTTTCATCAATGTCAAATCTCGAATAATTTTTAACAGACTCTAATACTTCCTTCCTATATTGTTCCTCTGTTTTGTCTCTTCTTCCTATGGATACAACAGCAAAATTTTCAGGAAGAATTTTTTGGTATTTCAAATTGTACAAAGCAGGCATAAGTTTTCTGTGAGTCAAATCCCCTGTCCCGCCAAATATAACCATTACATTAGATATATTATTTTTAATCATAAAACCACCTCTATTAATTCTTTTCCACCGCATGTCCTCCAAACTCGTTTCTCAAAGCAGCTACAACCTTTCCTGCAAATGTATCTTCTTGCTCTGAACGATATCTCATAAATAAAGACTGTGCAATTACAGGCACTGGCACTTTGAGATTTAAAGCTTCTTCTACCGTCCAGAGTCCTTCTCCAGAAGAGTGCATTACTCCTTTTATCCCAGACAACTTAGGGTCTTTTTCAAAAGCTTTTTCCATAAGCTCCATAAGCCATCCGCGAATCACTGACCCATGACTCCAAACTCTGGACACTTCTTTTAAATCAAAATCAAACTGACTTTTCTCTAAAACCTCAAACCCTTCTCCTATAGCCTGCATCATTCCGTATTCTATACCGTTGTGAACCATTTTTGCAAAATGTCCTGAGCCGTTTTTGCCTGTATGTAAATAACCGTTTTCCGCACTTATATCTCTAATTAGAGGTTCAATATATTTAAAGACATCATCTTCTGCTCCTATCATGGTGCAAGCCCCATGTCTTGCTCCTTCAATTCCTCCACTTGTTCCTACATCTACAAAATCAACTCCTTTTTCTTTAAGCATCTCATACCTTCTTAAACTATCTTTATAGTAGGAATTGCCGCCGTCTATTATGATGTCATGTTCTTCAAGCAAGGGAACTAATTTTTCTATCATTTCGTCAACAGGGTCTCCTGCAGGTACCATAAGCCATATTATTCTTCTCTTTTCAAGTTTTTTTACTAAATCTTCAATTGTATAAGCCCCTTTTATTCCTTCCTTTTCAGCCTCCTTTATTTTCTCAGGTGACCTGTTATATGCTACTACCTCATGCCCATGGTCTCTCATATTTAAAGCAAGATTAAATCCCATTCGTCCTAATCCAATTAAACCTACCTTCATATAAATCCTCCTTGATAATAATTATTGTTGTATAATATTTTTTACTTGAGGGTGTTATATAATTATATCACACATTTTAAAAATTTAAATGACAAAAATCACATGCTTTCATTTAAAAAGCAGGGAAAAACCCTGCTTAATATGCTTTTAATATTATTTTATCCTTATTTTGATAAACTATATAATTTTTATTTATATCAATTATTTTTCCATATCCTTTTACAACTATTCCATTTTTTAGATTTTTAAGTTCATTATTTTGTATAACCCCTAAATTTCCATCTTTAGGAATAATGATTATATTTTGTGGACTTTCTGCCTTTCTTAAAGTAATTTTATTCCATAAACTTAAAGGCTTGTCCACAGGACCATAGTATAAATTTATGACTTGTTTTTTATTATTAAGACTTCCAATATACACATTGTCATTACCATCAATTCCAATTAAAACGTACTTTTTCGTGCTTAAATACGTGTCTTTCTTTCCATCTCTAATGACGTGAATTATGTTATTTGAAGATTGATAAATGAGAGTGTCCTTTTTTTGGATCTCAGCCATTTTTAAAATTTTTTTAACAGGTAAATACATTCTTCTTATTTCACTCATTATATTGACTTGATACAATCTATCCTCTAAAGGTGTATCTACTTTGATGTAAATCATATTTGTAAGAGGAGATAAAGTCATATATGACACAAAGCTCTTATCTGGCAAATAAATCGCTTTATTGACGGTATTGTTTAAACTATTGTCTACATCATAAGCCTCTAAATTTATTCTTATTACATGCCCATGCCTTTCTCTTAGAAAATACAGTATTCTATTTCTATCGGGTAACCAAGTATAATAATCTGTATTTTTTTCTTCCATTTTAATTTGCTTTACAACTTTAGAAGTCTTAGTACTTACTATGTAGAGTTTGCCATTTTCTATATAGGAGATATATTCGCCATCATAGGAAATTTTTATCTCCTTTGCCCCATAGGGCACTGTTATTTCTATAGTATGGGGTAACTTAGTATCTCCAAATACTTTTTCAGTTTTAATAAAAGTAGAATCTACAAGAAAATAGTTGTTAATATAGTATAAAAATCCCAGTTCAAAAATCAAAGATATAATACTCCATTTTAAAATTTTCTTCAGTTTCAATTGTTATAACCCTCCCACTTATTTTGCAAAAAATATGGTAGGAACGCATCTTTCTCCCAAAGCATCTGAGGGATTGTTTATCACTTTACCCTTAAAATACATAGTAGTAGAAGAACCTCCATCGAGATTAGCTGCATTATAAGCACCATATTTTAACATTATATCTTGAACATCTTTGAGAGTAGCTCCAATACTTTTTAATGACCTTCCATCTATTACTAAAAAAATCACCGTACCATCTCTTCTCTGCCCAATAGCCGTACGAGGAGCTATCCCCCAACCTCCATCTCCTCTTTTTATCATAGGCTGTCCATTTATGACTAGTGCTGGTCCAAAACTCACCGCTTCTTTTATCGACATTTCTAATATATCTTTATACCTATAATTTCCAACCAGCAATTTACCGTCTTGTGTAAATCCTATCAAATCAACTTTTTCGTTTGGATTCTTAATCTCTGTGTATAAAACTTTTCCATTATGAATCACAAATCCCTGAGGAGCACCACCAATACCTTTCATACTGCTATCTCCAAAACCGCCAGCATTTATAGCTGCTATGGCATCGTAATTTTTAGCTATTACGCTTGTAGTCTCTCCTTCTTTAGGAAATTTACTGGATATCCCTACTTGTACCCTCGTAGGATCATGTATTAATATTACTTTACCTTCAAAGTGTTTCCCATAGATGTTGTACGCTTCTATAGATTTATCATGTTTATTCGTAAAGTTTATCAAATTTTTATCAGTTCTACCAGTTTGTATCTTGTTCATACTCATTATCTTATTTATCATATTTTTGGGCAAAAATAATGTTGCAAGATACTGATGAGTAAAAGTTGTCATCGCTGTTGTGACAAAAGTATTTCGTATATTAGTAAAAGGCCCGTAAAAAACTAAAGCAGGCATCGTAATGGACACAAAAAACACTTCAAATATCAAAAAAGCCAAAATACGCTTTATACTTCCCATATGCCACCTCAACAAAAACTATTAAATTTAACATTGATTATTATACAAGCAATATATTAAAATTCAATTAACAATTTGTAAAATTTTAAAAAGGGACCTATTTTAGTCCCTTTTACCTTATTCTCAAATACACTTTTAAGTAATTTATCATATTTTTAGCATTTTCTTCATAGGTGTCTATATAAATATTTTTTCCATCAATTGTATAACTAAAATCCGTAAAACCTTGATTCATAAGGTACTCTTTTACAGAGTTTTCCCCTAAATCTCCTTGTGCAATAAGGATTTTTTCTCCCACATATTTTCCATTTACATATATACTAAATGTATCTGTAGGTACTTTTAAATTTGCATTTCCATTGTCTGGTGTAACAATTATACCGGGCGCTATGGAATTTTGCCCGTATGGATAATTCAACATTAAACATCACCTCTACTTTATTTTACTCAAAAGAATTTAACATATTCTTAACAAAAAGCGGATTGTTTTATAATCTACAATCATTTATAATAATTTGTGAATAAACAAAAAGGGGGATGTTACGTGTCAAAAAATAAAAAAATTTTGTATTTTATATGTACTGGCAATTCCTGTAGAAGTCAAATGGCAGAAGGTTTTGGCAAATATTATGGAAAAGATGAATTTGAAGTATATAGTGGTGGTGTAGAAGCTCACGGTTTAAACCCAAAAGCTATACAAGTTATGAAGGAAATAGGAATTGACATAAGCAATCAAACTTCCGATTTATTGGATGAAAATATCCTTTTTAAAGCAGATTATGTGATAACTTTATGTGGTGATGCAAAAGATAAATGTCCTGCTTTGCCTCCTTCAATAAAAAGCCTCCATTGGGACTTAGAAGACCCTGCAAGAGCAACAGGCACAGAAGAAGAAGTTTTAAATAAATTTCGTGAAATAAGAGATATAATCAAAGAAAATGTAAAAAATTTGATAGAAGATATAAAAAAGCACTCGCACTAATCACGAGTGCTTTTAAATTATAAAATCCCAGCCTCTTCATGTTTTTTCACTATTTCTTCAGCTAACTCATCAAGAGCCTTAAAGTCTTCTTCTTTTGGGAATCCTTTTATGAAAACTGGCGAAATAACCTCTACTTTTAAATTGGTAATCATTTGAGAAAGCTGGTCTTGTGCCCTACTACCCCAATTATAAGAGCCTATAATTGAAACAAACTTTGTCTTCGGCTTTAAAGCATTGGCCAAATAAGTAGCATAAACCACCATTGGATGAGCTCCTGTAAGTACTGTTGGAGTACCTATAACTATTGTAGCAGCATCCACTAATGCCATGGCAAATTCACCTATATCTGTAACAGACAAATCAAAGGGCTTTACGATGACGCCCTTTGCCACAAGAGCAGTCTGTAGGTATTCCACCATTTTTTTCACACTGCCGTGCATGGTAGCATAAGGTATTACGACTATATTTTTAGGTTTTGCATAAACCCATTGATTATAAGCATCTAAAATAAATTTAGGGTTATTGTACACAGGACCATGACTGGGAGCAATTATATCTATATCCAAATCTTTTATTTTTTCTAAATCCTTTTCTATAAAGTTTCTAAAAGGCATCATTATTTCTGCATAGTATCTTTTTGCTGCATCATACACTTTGCACTCATCTGTTGCATAAAGTTCAGAAGTTGCAAGATGTGAACCTAAAAAGTCACAGGTAAAAAGAATTTTATCTTGTACAAGGTAAGTAAACATTGTTTCTGGCCAATGTACCCACGGGGCATGTATGAATTTTAACGTTTTTCCTCCTAAATCTAAAGTTTCACCGTCTTCTACAGTAATAAATTTGTCTTCAGGTATTAAAAGCAAATCCATCAAATAAGTTTTTGCTTTAGGAGTACATATCACTTTAGCCTCTTTATATTTCTCAAGGACTAAAGGAATACATCCCGAATGGTCTTGCTCGGCATGATGTGCTATTATATAATCAATTTTTTCTACATCCTTTAACTGTTCCATCAAAATCTCTGAAGTCATCGGATCTACAGTATCTAAAAGGGATATTTTATCCTTTCCTTCTACCAAATAGGCATTATAACTCGTACCATCTGGCAGGGGTATTAAAGAGTCGAATAATCTTCTTTCCCAATGTACCGCGCCAATTTTACTTACTCCTGGTTTTATAGTCATTGTTTTCATCGATGTCCCCTCCTATTTGTTAATTTCTCAACTATATTATAGCAAATAATCTTTTATAAAAAAATAGTTTTTCTTGCAAGTTTTTATTATATTCATTGTTCTACCAAACTTTTACACAAAAAAAACAATAAAATTTGACAAAAAATAATCAAAGGTATTCCTATCATAAATAATTTATGTCTTGTCTTATGTCTAAAAAAATACATGCCGAGCCATACACCTATTGAACCGCCAAATAGTGCTAAAAAGAAAAAGGTTTTTTCACTTATTCTCCAAAGTTTATGTAACGCTTTATATTTATCAATACCCATTAAAACAAAAGAAAATACATTTAAAGTTAATAAAGCAATCATTGCGATCTTGTTCATTATAACACCTCATAATAATTATACCACTTTATAAAAGGTATAAAAAACTCAAAATATAGCTATCATAAAACTATGAAAAATATTGAGAGGTGTTGAAATGGTTACCTTGACTGCATCCCACATAGTATATCTAATAATGATTTTAATTATATTGATTTTATTTTTAATGAGAAAAGATATAATTTTACCCATAATATTAGCAATATTTTTAATTGGATTTCTATCAACTGGAAATATCTTGAAGGCAGTTCAAATACTTTACACTGCAATTTTTGTGTCAGGAAAAAGGCTGTGGCAAATCATAGTAATAATATCTCTTATAATATCTATGTCAAAAGCTTTAGATGACATAGGCGCAGATATAATCATAACGAAACCTTTTATAAAATATTTAAAAACTCCTATTTTTTCATTTTGGATAATAGGTTTTTTAATGATGTTTTTATCATTTTTTATATGGCCTGCTCCTGCAGTCGGCTTAATAGGTACGGTTCTCATCAATCCCGCTTTAAAAGCGGGTATTGACAAAGTAAGCCTTGCCTCTATTGTTTCAATTTTTGGCTTTGGAGCAGCATTATCAGGGGACTTTTTCATACAAGGAGCTCCCTCTATAACAGCTAGGGCAACAGGTATACCAATTCACACATTAATATTGGCAAGTTTACCTATTTGGGCTACAACTTCAGCTGTAAGCATTCTTATACTTTATTTTATTACATTGCAACAAAGTAAAAGACAACAGCAAAACAATCATTTAGACGTTAATAGCATTGATAAACCTTCTCCTCCTTTTAGTAGTGTGGTGGTTTCAATAATTGCAGTAGGCCTTTTTATTTTAGATATAATTTTGATGCTTTTATTTAAAATTCACTCTAACGCGGCCACTGCTTTGATAGGTGGAACATCTATAATAGTTTTAATTGCCTCTACTTTAGTACAAAAAAATTTTCTAGATAAAACCCGTGAATATTTAAGAGAAGGTTTCATAACTGGAATGAGAACTTTTGCTCCAATTATAGTAATCAGCGCTTTTTTTCTCCTTGGAGAAACAAGTATGGTAAAAGAGGTTATAAGTCCTCATGCAAAAGGATATCTTGTAGATTTAGGAATGTATTTATCTCAGCACATTCCATTAAATAAGTACACTGTTTCTTTATTAGAATTTTCATTAGGAGTTCTGACTGGTTTATCCGGCTCTGGATTCTCAGGACTTCCTTTAATAGGTGCTATTGCTAAAACTTTTTCTTCAACTTTAAATCTAAACCCAGCAATTTTAGCTTCTATAGGGCAGATAGCCGCAATATGGACAGGAGGTGGTACAATAATACCTTGGAGTACCGTAGCTGTTTCTACAGTAATAGACGTAGAAGCCGAAAAAATCGCTAAAAAAAACATGGTACCTGCAATATCAGGTCTTATAGCAGCATATCTTGTTACAATATTTTTATTATAATTACAAAGCCGAGGACTAAACCTCGGCTTTTAAGATATTCCCCTCATTATCAAATTCATCATACTGTCTTTTTCTTCATCAGTCATTTTTCCCCATGTCGCCTCAAAAATCACCCCCAATCCTGGTATTGCATTTTCCTCTTTGCTGTCAACAACCTCCTGTATAAACCCTTTGATTTCCTCTTTTGTTCTTCCTTTTAAGTTTTTAAGCACTGCTTTCTTTATGTCCATAATATACCTCCAGTTGTAGGATTCACTAATATAATTCCCAAAATAAAAAATAATAAACAAAAAAAGTTCCTAAAAAGGAACTTACAGACTGTTGACAAAGTCAAAAATTTTCAAAATAGGATATTTTGCA